>NZ_HF991125.1:44818-82108 GCF_000432295.1 Bacteroides sp. CAG:189 | reverse complement strand
ATAAAACAACTGCTTCCTATTGTTGTTATATTTTTTCCTAATATGACTTCTGTTAGGTTTGTTTTGCCTTGGAATATACTGCCGGTTAAATCTGTCAGGCCGTTTCCGATGACCACTTTCTTAAGGTTGCTACATCCCTCAAATGGGCCATAACCCGATATGCTCTTAACCCCGTTTCCGATAATTATTTCTTCGAGAGCACTGCATTCATAGAATACATATTGTTCGATAGATTCAACTCTGTCCGGAATCGTTATGGCTTTTAATGACGCACAATCATTAAAAGCTCTTATGCCGATAGTTCGTAGAGTGGATGGGAGGACGATATTTTGTAAAGAACTACACTTGTAAAAAGCATTAGAATTTATGTCTGTCAATCCTTCGGGCAATACGATACTTTGTAGCCATTCACTCTCTTGGAGTGCCGCAGAATTGATTGTCAATGTTCCTTTTGGCAATATCAACGTTACCCATGTATTCTTTTGGAATTGCGTATTGATGCTGTTGTTTATAAATGAGGCATCCAATAAGTCCAGCGTCTTGACAGCTGTTAGGTTTTGCTTGATGAAAGCGATATCTGTATCATTAATAACGCCTGTCAGCTTAAGATTGTTGATTTTTGCATAATCGCTCGCTGATACTTGATTGCTGAGGTTCCCCGGACTTGTCACAGCGATGCTTGTTATATCGCTTGTACAATTGGCCCGCAAGGAAATCTCCCGTGTGCCTCCATTGGTTACTATGATAGCTTTGGCTTCAATCAGTCCTTCGGCTGTTACAGTGACGGTGAAAGGGATTGTGCGTGTCTCCAATGCTGGAATATTCTTTTCATAATCTCCTATGGAGAAAATGGTATTGTCGGTTGTTACTTTCGTTATGTTTAGTTGTTCACTACCGATATTGCGGACATTCAGGTTGACCGTTGTCGGTGCATTTTTTACTACATTTCCGAAGTAAAGTTGGGTCTCGCATACAGGGTAAGCAACGCCCGGCATTATGAATGATGTTGGCGACATATAGATATTTTTCACATAGCCGCGATCATCTCCGGTGGTAGCGGAACTACTGTTTTTGTAGCTCCATTTCAAAGTATGCACACCCGTTTTTAGATCATAACTATAAGGGGTATAGTTGGATATAATGCCGGATATATTAGTTACTTGCTTGTTGTCCACATAAAATATCAGTTGGTCGCCATTGACAGACCAGTCGAAAGAAACCGTAGCATCAAATGATAGGTTGAACGTTGTACTGAACCCTACTTCAGAGTTCGCTTCTTTATTACTGCTGGTCACAACCCCGTTTCCCGCAGTTGTCCACGGGGCAGTGGTAGATTCCTGTTCAAAGGTCAGTGGGAAAGAGCCTTCTTTCAGCGCATTGGTGGCAAAAGTGTCATCGTTTGCTTGTGTTCCGTTTATGGCAGCGTAGGTGCTCAGACCTGCCAGGCATATCATACATATATATAAGAATATCTTTTTCATATTACTTTTCTGTTTCGAGGGTTATTTATCCGGATTACCCATATCTCCATCACCCGGTACGGGGTCGATGGCGGTGGTGAATGAGGTGATATTAGAGAGAGTTGTGCCTTGTGAATTTGTGGCAAAAGCACGTACATAGTAAGTGGTACTTGATTTCAGGTCGCTCATGTTCAGAACCATCTGGTCTCCTGTGCCTTCGATGGCTTTTACTTGGTCGTTTTCGCCCGGTTCGTGGTTGGTGCTGCTCCAATAAAAACCTTTCCGTGTGATTTCCTGGTTTCCGTTACTGCTGATACGTGCAGTGACTTTAGCTGTGGTGATTGCCACGTCTGTCACGGAGATATTTCCGAAAGTCGGCTTATTGACGGCATCCGTGGTGAATTGTGCATGGCTATTGTAGGTCACTCCCGCTTCGTTGACGGCATATGCACGTACGTAATAGGTCTTTCCGGGCGTTAAGCCGGTGAGGGTGTGGTTGAGGGCGGTTACGTTGCCTTCAATGTCTTGGTGGGTGTTTTTATCCATATCCGGCTGACTCGTTTCGGTGCTCCAGCAGAAACCTTTCCGGCTGATGGTGCCGTTACCTGCCGAGTAGATCGTGGCGGTAAGTACTGCGCTGTTGATGGTGACGCCTGAGACATTTGTACTATACAGGCCGGGAGCGGTGATTTGAGTGGTGGTGAAACTTTCGCTGCTGCTATATCCCGTACCTACGCTGTTGGTTGCAAAAGCGCGTATGTAATAGAGGGTACCGTGATTCAGCCCGAGCAGTTGCTGCGTGAAGTCGTTGCCTTCAACACTGATCACTTTATCAGAGGTTGTCGGGTTGGGATTCGTTGTACTATAACAGAACCCTTTTCCTGTGACCGGAGAATTATTGTCATTGATAATACTGCTACGCACATAGGCCGAGGTGGTATTGATGGCCGAAATATACGGAATGTCCAACGTGGGTTCGGAAATAGTTACAGTGGTGAAGCTTCCGGCCTGAGAATATCCCGTTCCTGCTTCATTGGTGGCGTAAGCCGTCACGTAGTACGGAGTACCTGGGTTTAGTCCGGTAAATTCATGTAGAAATTCCGTGCCTGTCATCTGTATTTTTTCGCATCCTTGCATGTCCAATCGAGGATTCTGTACGGAGGTGCTCCAGCAGAATCCGCGTTCGGTCACGGTACCGTTGCCGTTGCTGAGCAGTGTGCAGTTGACGCTTGCGCCATCTGTTTTGGGTGTGGAGATGACGAGTGCATCCAGTCGGGGCACTGTGAGCTCCATGGTTTTAAATTCTTTGACGTTCGAGTATCCGGTTCCTTTTTCGTTGACGGCATAGGCTGTCACGTAATAGGTGGTTCCCGGTGTCAGTTCTTCTAACATGTACTTGAAGTCGTCGCCTTCTATTGCTTTATGTTCGCATCCTTCCGTGCCTGTTTGCGGATTGTGTACGGATGCACTCCAACAGAATCCTTGTTCGGTGATTGTACCGCCTCCGTTGCTGGCTATGGCGGCACTGAGGTCGGCTGTTTTGGTAGTAAACGTAGGGGTGGTGATCGTAACTTCCGGCAGTGTCACACTGGTGGTAGTGATGGTGACAGCATTGCCGTATCCGGTTCCTTTTCCGTTGGTTGCATAAGCCCGGATATGATAAACGGTGCCTTCTTTGAGTTTATTGATTTCTCCTGCGAATACATTACTTTCTGTTAAAGGCATTTCTGTCTGTCCGTCGCAAGCACCAAGCATGGGGGTGGAGTTTGTACTGCTCCAGCAGAATCCCCGGGAGGTTACGGCAGAAGTTCCGGCATCGGTCACTTCGGCGGTTACTACGGCATAATTACCGCGTACAGTTGGCTCGTCGTATGTGCGTACGGTTGGCTTTTCCGAATTCTCGGTGCGGATAACGGTTGTTTTGCCGTATCCTACGATGCCTTCGTTGTTCATGGCAAAAGCCCGTATGGTATAGTCGGTAGAGGCGCTCAAATTGCTGATGGTGACTACGAAATCGGTTTCGCCTTCGGGTACGGCCACATTGTTGTCTCCCAATTTAGGGTCGCCTTCGGTTCCTTTGACGTAGCAGACACCTCGCAGTTCGATGCTTTCTGCCCCGCTGGAGATGACCTCGCTTGCGACCGTGATACTTTGATTGTCTTTGGTTCGGAGGGTTATTGTATCCAGTTCGGGCGCATTGTTGGCAACTGTGGCAAACTGCAGAATTTCCGGACTGATGACAGTGGTGTTGCCGCAGGTGATGAAAAGGCAGTAAAAATAGTTCGTTCCCGGAATGAGTTCTTCCAATTGTACTTTTACTTCACCGGATGTTTGCTCTACAGGCACTTTGATTACATCTTTGTCACCCAATGCTTTACTTTCGAGCAGAGTCTTGTTGATGGAGTAGAGGAAGCCGCATTCGGTAATTTCCAGATCGTTTTCTCCGATATTCCCTTTCAGTATGGCGCTTTTGCGTTTAATGTCATCTTGCGGTACTACTTGGATCTCCATTTTCGGGGCAATCCAAGTGGGTTCTGTATCTTTTTCACAACCTCCTGTCAGCCAGATAAAGCACAGGATGGCGATGGTTCGTATGAGTCGTTTCATATCGTTTGAAGTGATTTATGTTATTCTTAGAAAATAATACCTACACCGGCGGTGACCTGATGCTGTTTGAAATTGATTGTGTTGAATCCTGCTGAAAGTAGGAACCCTTTCAGGCGCAGGATAGCCCCTATTTCTGCCGCTACTCCGGATGCGGAGTGATCGGTGTTTTTATACCAGTTGTCTTCCGTATCGGCTTCGAGCCAGGCAAAAGTGCGGTTACCGTATCCTACGCCGGCATAGCCGTAAAGTGGTTTAGCCAGACGGCGCATATATCCGGCTGTAATGCAGAGGTAGGATTTCTCTGTTCTTCCCGGTTCATAGATGATGGAGGCGCCTTCGGTGGTCTTTTGGTTATCGTCACATTCACCTACGGTTTTGATCGAGTTGAAGTCACTCCTGAAAGCGGCATAGAATCCGTTGGTGCGTGTAAAACCGATCATGCCGCCGAAGGAGGTTTGCCCGCCACCGCCAAATCCTGCCTGTACCATAATGAGCGTGTTCATCGGAACTTTCGGTTTGATGGTGGATATCATGTGGAAGGTAGGGCGTACGGTTTCTCCGGCGGTTACATTCAGCACGGTGTCTATCGGGAAGTATGTTTGTTTCTCGATACGCACTTTATATTCCTTGATCCCCATGCGGTCACTGCGGTAGGGAGTTTTTCCTACCCGTACGCTGTCGATGTATACGTCGGCATCCTGCTCGGGTAGTGAGAAGATTTCCATGTAACCGAATTTGGGTTTTAATGCAACGCTTTTGGTGACCGGAGTATTACCTAACTTGATGACACCGGCATCGGGCTGATACATCGGTGCTTCCACCCGATAGGTGTGTTCTCCTTTCGGCATGGTTGCGTTGAAAAGTCCGTTTTCCACAGGTACCGGTTCTTCGTCAATGTAAACATTGGCTGTGGCCGGCTCGGGGCGGACTACGAGAAATTGCATGTTACTTTCCGCCACGGGCTTGTTCTGGTCGTCGCTTGTGTTGAGTACCATCTCGTATACGGTTGCCTTTTCGATGATGTCCGGATAGAAATAGTTGCGCAGAATTCCCAGTTTGTCATGCAGGATTGAGATGCGTCGTGCACCACGGGGGACATAAACCCACACTTCTCCTGTCTTGTTTTCGCGGGCTGTAATGCCTAAGGCATCGGGCTCGAACATAAGGTCTTTTTCGTTGGTCACGATGCGTATCAACGCACATATTTCTCCGTTTTGATCCCGTTTCGGTGCTGTGATACGGGCGGTGATGTCGTTTTCCATCCGATTAAAGGAAGTTACCGTAATTTTACTCTGTTGGGCCGATAGAATACTCGGACATAAGAACAACAGAAAATAAAAAAGTAAAAACAGATGTTTGAAATTGTTTTGATTCATGTAATAATTGTTTGTTTGCGACAGTCTCCTTTCGCAATCATCCCTAATTTTTTAGAAGTATGGAGACTTTTATATTATTAATACTTCGCCTACAAATGTAGTTAATAAAACAGAAATAAGAAGCATTCATTCTTAAAAAAAATAGTTGCATGCCTTATTTCCTTTTACTTGTTTTTGTTTTGTAACGGTTTACAGTGACAAAATTTATATTAGTGTGCTGTTATTTATTTGTTTAATTTGTGTGACGATTGTGCTTTTGACGGATTTTAACAATATGATGATGCTCCGATGGAGCCTTAACTGTACTGTTGCATTGCACATGTCCCCTTGTACAATAGCTAAAAAGCCTTGGTGGCAAGCATTACGGAGCGGAAGAGCTTGCGATATTGCGGAAGGGCTTCGGTGATTGGCACTGCGAACGGAGAGATTTTTGAAAATGGGAGTCTATGTTCATAACCGGAAGATATGGATTATATGGGAGGAAATATATCTTCCTTATTTAATTCTTTACAGATTGTATAACTGTTATTATATGTTGACAGTAGTCAATTTATCTATTGGTAGTTGTCGGCTTATCCGTTGACTACTGTCAATCGATCAGTTGATGATTGCCGACGGGGAATTATATTTAAAACTTTCTTCCCCTCCCTTCCGCACTTAAATGCCGATGAATAACGAAAAGCGGAAGGGGGAAAGGGGAAATGAATTTCCATGTTTTAAGTTGCTTATGTTTTTGGGAAATACTATATTTGTGCATTAATAACCGAATAATATACAATCGTATGATTACAACACAGTTGCTCCGTCCGGAGAGCATCGTCGTCGTGGGTGCATCGAATAATGTGCATAAACCGGGCGGTGCTATATTAAAGAATCTTATCAATGGTGGTTATCGTGGTGAACTTCGTGCCGTCAACCCGAAGGAGACGGAAGTGCAGGGGATTCCTTCTTTTGCCGATGCCAAAGACATACCCGATACCGATTTGGCGATTCTTGCCATTCCGGCGGCGTTGTGTCCGGATGTGGTAGAAGCGTTGGCGAGCGGAAAGCAAACGAAGGCATTTATCATTCTCTCTGCCGGTTTTGGCGAAGAGACGCACGAAGGTGCACTGCTCGAAGAACGGATTCTGGCAACGGTGAATACATACGGTGCTTCGCTGATCGGGCCGAACTGCATCGGGTTGATGAACACGTGGCATCACAGCGTATTCAGTCAGCCTATTCCGCAATTGAGCTTGCAGGGAGTAGATTTGATTTCCAGTTCCGGTGCAACGGCAGTCTTTATTTTGGAGAGTGCGGTGACAAAAGGATTGCAGTTCAATTCTGTCTGGTCAGTAGGCAATGCGAAGCAGATCGGTGTGGAAGATGTGTTGGAATATATGGATAATACATTTGATCCGGAAAAGGATTCACGGATTAAATTGCTTTATATCGAGAGTATCGGTGATCCCGACCGTTTGCTGTTTCATGCTTCGTCGTTGATCAAGAAAGGCTGTAAGATTGCTGCCATCAAAGCGGGAAGTTCCGAAAGCGGGAGCCGTGCGGCCTCTTCGCATACGGGGGCTATTGCCAGTTCCGACTCTGCTGTCGAGGCTCTGTTCCGTAAAGCAGGTATCGTGCGTTGTTTCTCCCGTGAAGAGTTGACTACGGTAGGCTGCGTTTTCACGTTACCGGAATTGCGGGGGAAGAGTTTTGCTATTATTACGCACGCCGGCGGTCCCGGGGTGATGTTGACCGATGCTCTGAGCAAAGGCGGACTGAATGTTCCCCGGTTGGAAGGCCCGTTGGCAGATGAATTAAAATCCCGCCTTTATCCCGGTGCTGCCGTTGGCAATCCGATTGATATCTTAGCTACCGGTACTCCCGAGCATTTGCGGCTTTGCATCGATTATTGTGAAGAGAAGTTTGAGAATATAGATGCGATGATGGCTATTTTCGGTACTCCGGGCCTGGTTACTATGTTTGAAATGTATGATGTGCTACATGAAAAGATGCAGACTTGCCGTAAACCGATTTTTCCGATTCTTCCTTCTATCAATACGGCAGGAGCCGAGGTTGCCGCTTTTCTGGCAAAAGGGCATGTGAACTTTGCTGATGAGGTGACATTGGGTACGGCCTTGTCGAGGATAGTGAATGCCCCGCAACCGGCCACCAATGAAATAGAGCTTTTCGGTGTGGATGTACCTCGTATCAGGCGTATCATCGACTCTATCCTCGAAGATGGTTATATCGCCCCCCATTATGTGCAGGCATTGCTGCATTCCGCCGGTATTCCGCTTGTCGATGAGTTTGTTTCCGGCAATAAAGAAGAGGTGGTTGCTTTTGCACGCCGTTGTGGATTCCCGGTAGTGGCAAAGGTTGTCGGTCCGGTACACAAATCCGATGTGGGAGGAGTGGTACTGAACATAAAAGGCGAGCAGCATCTCGCTTTGGAGTTCGATCGGATGATGCAGATTCCCGAGGCACATGCCATTATGGTTCAACCCATGCTGAAAGGTACGGAACTCTTTATCGGTGCAAAATATGAAGAGAAATTCGGACACGTTGTACTTTGTGGTTTAGGAGGTATTTTTGTTGAAGTTTTGAAGGATGTTTCTTCCGGTCTTGCCCCGTTGTCTTATGAAGAGGCTTATTCTATGATCCATTCCCTCCGTGCCTATAAGATTATTCAGGGAACCCGTGGGCAGAAAGGGGTAAACGAAGATAAATTTGCCGAGATCATCGTCCGTCTTTCCACCCTGCTACGTTTTGCCACGGAGATCAAGGAGATGGATATCAATCCGCTATTGGCTACGGAGAAAGAGGTGATAGCGGTGGATGCGCGGATAAGAATCGAAAAAGAAAGATGAAGAGAGGGGAGAATTCTCCCTTCTTTTCACCCTCCCCAATTCTCCCTGTCCAGATTCCGATAGCTGATGGCTTCGGCCAGGTGAGCGGAGAGTATTTGTTCACTGCCTTCCAGATCGGCAATGGTGCGTGATACTTTTAATATGCGGTCGTAGGCGCGGGCGGAGAGGTTGAGCCGGTTCATGGCATTTTTTAGTAAAGTCAGGCCTTTGTCGTCAGGTTGGGCATATTGGGCAAGCAGTTTGCTCGTCATTTGTGCATTGCAATAAATGCCTGGTTGGTCGGCAAAACGGGTATCCTGTATTTGTCGGGCTTTGATAACCCGTTTACGAATTTCTGAGCTTGGCTCGGCAGGATGGTTGTTGGCCATCTCTTCAAAAGGAACCGGCACAATTTCTATTTGTATGTCGATACGATCCAGTAAAGGCCCTGATATTTTATTCAGATATTTCTGCACTTGCCCCGGAGAACAGACACAGGCTTTTGTGGGGTGATTATAATATCCGCAAGGACATGGATTCATAGAAGCGATCAGTGTGAAACTCGCCGGATAATCAATGCTGCATCTTACCCGGGATATAGAGATGCGGCGATCTTCCAACGGTTGACGCAATACTTCCAATACACTGCGTTGGAATTCCGGAAGTTCATCTAAAAAGAGTACGCCGTTATGGGCAAGGCTGATCTCACCCGGTTGTGGAAAATTTCCACCGCCAACCATAGCTGATTGCGAAATCGTATGATGGGGGTTACGAAACGGACGTTTTGTAATCAGTGAGGTGTCTCGGCTCAGTTTTCCGGCTACGGAATGTATTTTGGTGGTCTCCAGACTTTCACCGAGAGACAGAGGCGGCAGGATGGACGGCAAACGTTTGGCCATCATGGATTTCCCGCTTCCGGGTGCTCCGATCATAATAAGATTATGCCCGCCGGCCGCCGCCACTTCTAATGCTCTTTTTACATTTTCCTGCCCCTTGACATCTGCAAAGTCGTATTCAAACTCTTCCTGGCGGGTATAGAACTCTTCCCGTGTATTGACGATCGTGGGCTGTAACTCGCATTTCCCGTTGAAAAATTCGATGACCTCTTTGATATTCGTAACTCCGTATACGTTCAGGTTATTGACGACTGCCGCTTCACGGGCATTCTGCAGGGGAACGATCAGTCCGTCGAATTTCTCTTCCCGTGCTTTGATAGCTATGGGAAGTGCCCCTTTGATCGGTTGTATGCTACCGTCGAGACTTAGTTCTCCCATGAGTAAATAATGGGGCAGTTTCTCGGAAGAGATGGTTTCATTGGCAGCAAGGATGCCTATGGCAAGCGGGAGGTCGTAGGCCGAACCTTCTTTACGAATATCTGCCGGTGCCATGTTGATGACTATATTGCTGGTGGGCATTTTGTACCCGGTCACTTGCAGGGCGGAGATGATACGTTGATGGCTCTCTTTTACGGCAGAGTCGGGCAGACCTACCAGATAGAACATGCAACCTCTTGAGCTGTTTACTTCGATGGTGATAAGGGTTGCGTTTATACCTTGTACGGCCGCTCCGAATACTTTTATGAGCATGTTTTTCTTAGTAATTTAAGGGCAATTATTTCTTTTCGTTTTTCTTTAGCACTTCTTCCACTTTGTGGCTTAGGCTGTCTGCCGGGATATCTCTTGCAAGTATTCTTCCGCTCGGGGATACGAGTATGCTGACAGGCAGCTTCTGAACGGCGTATTGTTTGGCTGTTTCCATGTCCCATCCGGTGAAGGTACATACCTGTTCCCAGTTTAATGTATCTTGTTTGATTTTGTTTTTCCAGGCTTTCTTGTCTATATCGAGTGAAATGCCGAGTATCCCGAAATCTTTGCTCTTCTTGTATTTGGCGTTTATCTTGCGCAGTTCGACATTTGTGGAGTCACAGTCTTCGCACCAGGATGCCCAGAAGTTGATAAGCAGATACTTATCTTTAAATTGCCCTGTGCGGGTTATTTTTTCTCCTTTTTCATTGGGGATACTGAAGAATGGCGCTGCTTTGTCTTTATTTACTTTTTCCAGTTGGCCGATATATTCTGTAAGTTGTCCGATACGAGGTTTGTCCTGTAAGATTCCGGCCATGATGTTGATAAGCTCTTTAATTTTATCGAAATCGGGGTTTTCTTTCTGAACAAAATATTTGTCGAGCAGATAGATACTGGCAAAAGAAAAGTTGTGTTGGCGGATAAATGTTTCGGCTTTTTCTTCAAGTGCTTTATCCGACGGGGTGTCAAGCTCTTGCAGGCTGGCTTGAAAAGCGGAAAACTCTTCGTTATAGATGTTACCGTTGATGTTCAGGCAGCTCAGATTATTTACGTTTCCTGCTATTTTTATTTTATTCTTTTTATCAAGGAAAATGGGGTATTCCGTATTTTTTTTAAATAATAATACGGCAGAAGTAATGGTATCTATTTTGAGGGAATGAGAGAATTTGTCTCCTTTTACGCAGATAGTATCTATCTGTTCGTAAAGTCCGTCCACCCCATACAGATAGATTGTGTCATTACCCAGTCCTTTAATTTCTCCGGTGATACTTGTTGTGTCGGCTTCCTTTTTGCAGCCTGTCATGCAGAGTATCAGAATGAGCAGAATATTAATCTTCTTCATTTTCCATTTCTTTTCTGCGAAAGTACGTGTTTTTACAGATAAAAAAAAGAATTGCCCGCCATTTGTCTGGCGGGCAACTCTCTTTTTTATTATTACGTATAAGATATTATCTTATTTGATAATGTTCATGAAGTCTGAATTTGTGAAATATTTAGCAAATTCAAGATCTGTTGCAGCTTTCTTTGCCAAAGAAGAATCTTTAGCAACAGCGTTCTTCAAGCTGCTTGTCAACATAGACTGATTGTTAGTTCTTGCACCCAGAACAGCCATCAGATAATCTGTATAAGCATCCGGCTTTTCAATGTTAGCCAAAGTGTTTTTAGCTTTGTTGTAGTCTTTAGCCAAAATCTGAGCAAGTGCGGCACTGTTAGTCTTAGCATCACCGAATGAGTTTACTGCTCTTTCATACTGACCTTGTGCGATATACAGGTTACCCAATGTTTCGCCTAATTCTTTAGCACCGGCAGCTTTGCCTAAGTATGCTTCAGCAGCATTCTTGTCGCCTTTAGCCAAAGCAACAAGACCGAGGTTCATGTTTACTTCAGGAGCAGCCTGGATGTTTGCAGCTTTCTTCAGGTAAGATTCTGCTTTGTCGATGTTACCGGCTTGATAAGCTAATTTACCAAGGTTGTTGAATGCACGGTAATCGTTCGGGAACAGCTCAGTAGCTTTTGTATAGATAACTTCTTTCTTACCGTTGTCGTTAGTCAGAGTTGCGGCATACAACAGTTCTTCCAGTGTCAGTTCTTTCGGATTAGAAGCAGCCAAAGAAGCGATTTCGTCGTCAGACTTACCGATGATTTCATAGTTCAAAGTCAAACGAGAACGACGCAGTTGCGGCAGGATTTCGTCAGCCAAAGTTTTGTAAACAGAAGAGATGTTTTTGATTTCCTGTTCTCTTTGTTCAGGATCCTGATACATAGACAATACGCGAAGGATCAGTTCTTTGTCCTGGATGTTTGATTTAGAAACCAATTCCTGGAAACCTTCCCAGTCCTGAGCAGTATATTTTGAATCGATAGGAGCGTCCACTTTTGCTTTCTTCAAGTCTTTGCTCAACATTTTAGTAGTGTTGCTTTCACGATTTTCAGCCAAACCTGTGTTCAGTTTCACACCACCGTCAGGAGATGCATAAGCAGATACCTCGATGTTGCTGATCTTCTTGTTGGCAGCTTCGTTTACTTCAGCTACTTCCTTATTGAATTCTTTAGCAGTCTTCAATTCGCTTGCACGGATGTTAGCCTGTTGGATAAGGAACATGATGTTCGCATTGTGCTTTTCTTTGATGATACGTTGGAAAGCGTCGTCACCGTTAGCAGGATTGGCACTTTGTAGTGTGTTTTCAACCAATTCGGATGTCGAGATCACACCATCAGCAATTTTAACGGCAGGAATAGTAACAGTTTTGTTACCGATCTTTGCGTTGAATTCAAGATACAATTCAGACTTAGCCATTTCAGGAACATAGTCGAATGAAGTCTTCATTGTGTAGTTTCCACCTACTTTGTAAGAAATAGTTTGGTCGTTACCTTCCACTTTTTCGCCTTGGAATACAGCTGGCTGACCTTTAGCTTCGCCGCCGTTCCATCTCAGAACCGGAGTTACTTCTACAACCGCTTTCTTGTTGAAATACTTTTCAGGGAATTTTCCATTGATGGTTACGGGAACCTTACCAGCTACTGCCTCCAGCACTTGCGGAGTCGTAGTGAAGTAATCAGATGATAATTCACCCATTTTCTTGTTACATGACGATAATGCAACAACCAATGCCATAAGTAAAGGCAAATACAGCTTCTTAATCATTTTAGGTATAATTTAAATGTTTGTAATTGAAATATTCGTCTATTCGTTCACACATCTTTTCCCATTAACCCGGAAAAAGTAACGCAAAGATATTAAATCTTAAGATATATATATAAACAAGGTATTGTTTTTATTATAATTTAATGAAATCAGCCTTTCTTTTCTTGTCGATATTTAATATTGCGCGGGTGATGCTCTATTATTTCACTCCGCAACATGTTCCGGTCGATGTGGGTATATATTTCGGTGGTGGCAATGGATTCGTGTCCGAGCATACACTGGATGGCACGGAGATTGGCCCCTCCTTCCAGCAGATGAGTGGCGAAAGAGTGGCGAAAAGTGTGCGGACTGATGTTCTTGGTGATACCTGCGGTCTGTGCCAATTCCTTGATGAGATGGAACACCATGATGCGTGATATGTTTTTACCCCATCGTGCCAGAAAAACATAATCTTCGTATTCTTTTTTTATTTTTCCACGGTTACGGTCTGTGAAATAGAGTTTAATTTCTTTAATGGCTCTTGGGGAGATGGGGACTAACCGTTGTTTGCTTCCTTTGCCTTCCACCTTTATGAAACCTTCGTCGAAATAGAGATCGGAGAGTTTCAGATTCGTCAGTTCCGATACACGCAGACCGCAACTGTACAGTGTTTCAAGGATCGCCCGGTTGCGTTGGCCTTCGTTTTTACTCAGATCGATGGCGGCGATGATGGAGTCGATCTCTTCTACGGTAAGTACTTCCGGTAACTTTAAACCGATTTTAGGCCCTTCGAGCAATTCGCTCGGGTCGGCTTCCAGATAATCTGCCATAATCAGGAAATGAAAAAAAGATTTAATGCCCGAGATGATCCGTGCTTGCGAACGCGGATGAATGCCGATGTCGTGCAGTCCGGCGGAGAAACGTTCCAAATCATCCAGGCATACATCCGATATCTCTATATTTTCTGATTGTAGAAAATTAAGCAGTTTATCCAGATCGGTCATATAAGCATCCAACGTGTTTTTGGATAAAGACTTTTCCAGTTTCAGATATTGTTGGTACTTCCTGATTATCAGAGCCGCCGTATCCTTCTTTTCTGTTTTTTCGTTTACTTTCATTTCTTTTTTCTACCTTTGCCCCGCGAAGACAGGTTGCCCCTCGGCAAAATACAAATAAATTTGCTACTGCATTCGGTTTACGCTATCTTTGCATCTTGAAATAATGTTCTCGGGACAAAGGTATTAAAATTAGTAGGATTGTGTTATGAGGATACAAATTATTAATGGCCCCAATATTAATCTGCTGGGCAAACGTGAACCTTCCATATACGGAAGTGTTACATTTGAAGACTATCTGACCGGTCTTCGTGAAACGTATAAGGATATAGAGATTAACTATTTTCAATCTAACATTGAGGGAGAAATGATTGATTGCATCCAACAGGCCGGATTTGAAGCGGATGGTATCATTCTGAATGCGGGAGCTTACACGCATACGTCTATTGCATTGCAGGATGCTATTCGTTCGGTGACGGCTCCGGTGATAGAGGTACATATCTCTAACGTGCACAGTCGCGAAGCGTTTCGTCACGTTTCCATGATTGCCTGTGCGTGCAAAGGGGTTATCTGTGGTTTCGGACTCGATTCGTACCGGCTGGCGCTTGAGGCTCTGAAAGGATGCGCCGGTGAATAATGTGCCGATGTGTTCATGAAAGGTATGTGCTAATGCCATAATGGTAAAGAATATAATAAAATAAGTATAGATAAATATAATTAATGTGTGAATATGCCGAACGGTAATCGGCCTATGAATGCATTAACAAATTAAACAATTATTCAAGATGTTGCTGAAACAGACCAAAATCGTAGCTTCCATCTCAGACAGGCGCTGTGATGTAGACTTTATAAAACAGTTGTTCGATGCCGGAATGAACGTTGTTCGTATGAATACGGCTCATGCCAGCCGTGAGGGTTTCGAGGCATTGATTGCCAATGTGCGTGCCGTTTCAAATCGCATTGCTATCCTGATGGATACCAAAGGTCCGGAAGTGCGGACTACCGCGAATGCGGAACCGATTCCTTACCAGATCGGTGAAAGAGTGAAGATTGTCGGTAACCCCGATTTGGAAACGACTCGTGAGTGCATTGCCGTTTCATACCCCAATTTTGTGCGCGATCTCAATGTAGGTGGAACCATTCTTATCGATGACGGTGATCTGGAACTTCGGGTGATCGATAAAACGGACGACTATCTGATATGTGAAGTTCAGAATGAAGCAACTTTGGGTAGCCGTAAAAGTGTGAATGTGCCGGGTGTACGTATTAACTTGCCTTCGTTGACGGAAAAAGACCGTAACAATATATTGTATGCCATTGAAAAGGATATTGATTTTATCGCCCATTCGTTTGTCCGTAACAGGCAGGATGTGCTCGATATCCGTGAAATACTTGATGCGCATAACAGTGATATTAAAATTATCGCCAAAATTGAAAATCAGGAGGGAGTGGATAATATTGACGAGATACTTGAAGTGGCCGATGGTGTTATGGTAGCGCGTGGTGACTTGGGTATCGAGGTGCCGCAGGAACGTATTCCGGGCATCCAGCGTACGCTTATCCGCAAATGTGTATTGGCTAAGAAACCGGTCATCGTGGCTACGCAGATGCTGCATACGATGATTAATAATCCGCGTCCGACTCGTGCGGAGGTTACTGATATCGCCAATGCCATCTATTATCGTACGGATGCCTTGATGCTGAGTGGTGAAACTGCTTATGGGAAATATCCGGTGGAAGCCGTGAAAACCATGACGAAAATTGCTGCACAGGCGGAAAAGGATAAGTTGGAAGAAAACGATATCCGCATTCCGTTGAATGAGAATAGCAATGACGTGACGGCTTTCTTGGCAAAGCAGGCTGTGAAAGCAACGGCGAAATTGAAGATGCGCGCCATCATTACCGATAGTTATAGTGGACGTACGGCCCGTAATCTGGCTGCTTTCCGTGGTAAATACCCTGTATTGGCTATTTGTTACAAAGAGAAAACGATGCGTCATCTGGCTCTTTCCTATGGTGTGGAAGCGATTTATATGCCGGAGTTGGCAAACGGACAGGAGTACTATTTCGCAGCTTTGCGCCGTTTGCTGAAAGAGGGACGTTTGCAGCCTGCCGATATGGTAGGTTACTTGAGTAGCGGTAAAGCCGGTACGCAGACTTCTTTCCTTGAGATCAACGTTGTGGAAGATGCGTTGAAGCATGCGGAGGAAACGGTACTGCCTAATAAAAACAGATATTTGTAATTTGAGATTGGACGATTTACGATTGAAAGAACTATTGTCTTGTGATAGCAGTGTAATTTCAATCGTAAATCGTAAATTGTCCAATCGTCAATCCTTCCACTTGTATAGTCTTGATTTCACTGATGTATGGAAACTATTGATGAATATATCTTGCGTCATATTGACGACGAAGGTGATTACCTGAAGGCGTTGTATCGGGATACTCATGTCAAGTTGCTTCGTCCCCGTATGGCTTCCGGGCACTTGCAAGGGAGGATGCTGAAAATGTTTGTCGAGATGATCCGTCCCCGGCAGATACTTGAGATAGGAACTTATAGCGGATATTCGGCTCTTTGCCTTGCCGAAGGCTTGAGTGAGGGAGGAATGCTTCATACATTTGAGATTAATGACGAGCAGGAGGACTTTACCCGCCCTTGGTTGGAGAAGTCCGCTTATGCTGATAAGATAAAGTTTTATATCGGTGACGCTCTTGAATTGGTGCCGAAGTTGGGCATTACGTTCGATCTTGCTTTTGTAGACGGGGACAAGCGTAAGTATATCGAATATTATGAGATGACACTTGCCCATCTTTCTACGGGTGGTTATATTATTGCAGATAATACATTGTGGGACGGCCACGTATTGGAGGAACATCCGCACAATAATGATTATCAGACTATCGGTATTAAGGCATTTAATGATCTGGTGGCTTGTGACCCTCGGGTGGAGAAAGTAATTCTTCCTTTGCGTGACGGACTGACGATTATCCGCAAGAAATAAAATCAATGGCAATTCTTTATGAATGGCCTAACTTCGGTAAATTATAATTTATCGTGTATCAATCAATATTTTTTTCCTCATAATATGCAGGAAAAACAGGGAATAATCGACAGCAACTACTGTCTAATTGGGTTTTGCTGTAAATTTTTGTTCCATCAAAATAATCAATATATTCATTCCAATTTGCTACTGTGAGATGTAAATCTTTGCAATTTTCAGAAACAAAATCTGCGTCTAAAATCAATTCACCGTTCCAATCACGATAAATCCGTAATCGAATTGTATCATCTTTAATATCTACTAATTCCAACCAATTTCCACCATCGCAACCACCTTTCCAAATAGCCGAAACAGGTACATTTGCAGGTCTTTCCCATTGTTCGCAAGGTCGCTTAAATAGCCAAATGATGAATAAAGCTATAATTATTATTGTTCCTACGAACAGATATAAAAATCTAATTCTCATTATTAATATTTTTTTCATCTTTTTTTATTACCTGTGCCCATTGTGGTAGTTTGAGTTTTTGCTTTGTATTGAACTCTTGCATTACTCTCTTCCTGATACTCATTAACAATATTTGCAGGACTATTGATTATGCTACTTGGTTTATCAACACTTTCATCTTGTGTAATAACATCTTCGGTAAAAGTTGCACAATTATGACTTATTATAGAATACTTTTGTCTCTCTGGGGCGTTATTTTCAACCATTTTACTTTTGGCGTAATCATTCATTTCTTTGAATTTATCACTTATAATATAAGCATCCTCTATATCGCCACCGTGTCCTGATTTCTTGGAAGCTGTTTCATAACTTTGTTCAAACTTTCGGTAGTAGGCTTTCCGTCTTTTCCTATGACTACATTTGGGACAGAAGCTGTTCTTACTAAACCCTTACTTTCTTTATCGTATCTACCGTATTCATAGTATTTTGTTAAACCTGTTTTATCATTAATCAACAATACCCCAGCGTGTCCTGTAAATGGAATACCGTTTGCCCTGTACTTTGGAAAAGTAATGTAAATTGCATCTCTGCCGTCAGGGTCAATCATATGTACTATAAAATATAAGCTGACGGCAACAATACTAAATATCTATTCTCGATTAATATTTTTTTCTTACTTTTATTTTATCTGTTTCTTTATAATTATATAAATAGCTATTATATATAAAATACATTGTACTATCTGTTTCTGTAAAATATATTGTATCATTTCGAATAATCGCTATTCCTTTTCTTTCGCCAATTGATATACCTGGCTCCGGGCTATATTCAATGGTATAGTAATTTCCTTTTTTATTGATATTGGAATATAATATGGTATATTTAATATTATCAATAAAAAACTCCCAACTATCTATACTGTTACGGTAGCTTATTTCAATATATTGTACAAAGAGAAAGTATAACAAGCAAGGAGATAGAAAAGCATTAATTATAAAAAAAATAGCGTAATATTTTTTGATAAAATAAAGTATGCCGGCAATAATTAAATTAGCTAAAAATATTTTGGGAATGATAAATAGCAAAGCAATGGATATACTATTATCAGGTTGGTAGTATAGTATTGCGGAACTAATGATTATTATATCAACAATTAATAGTATTGATAATGTTACAATGTGTTTTTTATTTAAAATAGTCTTCATTCTTTTTGTTTTTAATATGAAATAAATTCGCCATTAATAAACTTATAACGTCCCTTTTAAATATGAACTTCCGGTTATTCTCATCAACTCTTTTACTACATCAACATATTTTTGTTCAATCTTCATATACTCTTCAATTGTAAACAGTTCTCTATTGAACACTTTGTTGATATCACTTCGGCTTGTCCACTTTTTTGTGTAGTGCCCTTCTAAATCAAAGTACAATGGATTATATTTTACGATTTCATGTGCAGAAAATTGCCAGATCCCTCAAGTTCACATTTTATTTTATTCATAATTAATCTCCTATTCTGTTTAAATCTTTGTCATAAGTTCCGTTTCGGGTAATTCGATCGTTTAAATCTTCGATGGAATTTGCCTTCTTCCACATATTGTTTTCATGCTCATCTCTATTAGGTGAAATGTAACTATTTCCTTTGTGTCGCACTTGTTTAACTGGGCATTAGTATTGTTTTCCATTGTTATTTTTCAAATAATCATAAGCACATCTTGCTAATTTATAGCCCAGATACATTCCAAGCAGCAGGAAAAATAAATAAGACAATAGCAAAGGAATATCTTTACTTATAAAAAAACGATATATGGCCATTACAAGAAAATACCCCCAGAAAATTCGATTTACTATTATATTTGAATAATAGTAAAATCTATACAAATTTTTATTCTTCATTTTTCTTCTTATTTGATATTTGACAACTTATCAGTACTAACAGTAATATGAAATAAAACATACCATAGTGTTCGTCTATTAGTCCTAAATTTATATAGTCATCAAAAAATATTTTTTTGATGGTAAAAAGAAACGTCACATATACTGTTATGTTATTTACGTATTTCATTAGAATAATTTTATAAAATTATACCAAAAGCTGTTGTTATGTTGTTCTTCTTTCGGCTTTATCTCTGATTGTTTTGAAGGTTGTTGCGATATAGCTTCCTGTGGTTGTGTACTTTCCACAATAGATTCAATTGCTCCCGCGCCAGCTCCTATTACAGTTAATCCTATAGCTATCTTTGTTTTATTTCCACCATCATTAGGATCTCTTTTAGGGGCTGGATCTCCATTGGGCATATTTCCTGTTATATTTGCATCTATACTTTTAACAATATTGGCTTGATTCAAATCTAATTCTTCTTTATTCCTTTTATCTCTGTTTTTTTGATGTTGATACTCTGGAGTTATAGTTTGCTTTGTTTTTTCAAATACTACGTATGCTGTCACTGCTGAAAGAATGAATCCATTTTTTAGTGTATTTATTGTATTGTCAACGCTTTTATTTATTGCGTTTGCTAAATCTTGATCTGAAATTTTACTCGCAGGTGGATTGTAATAGATAGGTAATAGTGGTACAGGTATTGGTAGAGGAATTCCTTGTCGACCATCTGGATCTATTGCATTCATCGGATTCCCCATGTAATACGCATACGGGCTCCACGAGTAATACTTCTCTGCCAACGGATCCATCGAAATAAACCGTATTCCGTTGCTTGTATGAAATCTTTTTCCCGAATCGTACATATTATATCCGTGCACGGTCAACTGTTCCTTGCCGCAGAAATGCTTCGGCTGCAGGGCGTTCCGGTCTAAACTGTGCCAGATGGTTCCGCCCGGTGTGTATTTCAATTGTTGCACTACTTTGCCGGGTTAGTCTGTTTACTCAACTATTAGGTTTGTAGCAGGAATAAAATCCCATCCGGTAATTTTTGAGTCCAATAAATGCTTCATTAGACGTTCGCTGATGTAATCTTCACCATCAACAATACCAATATAGAAATAATCAAGATTCATGTCCCAAAACTCAGATGTCATAAATAAAGTATCAGCCGTTACACTGTTAAGTATACTTTTTTCTCCCATGATTTTTCTTCGAGTGAGAAATTCCTCCTTGGAATTGATAGACACAGATGCGCCTTTCGTAGAATAATTATATTTCGCAAAGGTGCTTTTCTTATAATCTACAAGATCTGAATAATCGCATTGGATATGAAACATATAATAATCGTATTTCACTTTTCGCAGATATAAATTCATTTCATAGAAGCGATGCGGACATAAGTTATATGTTTCCAAGATTTCTTTGGTTCTTGGACTAACTATTTCCAATTGTCCGCCAAAACCATTGCTTACTATATCCGTTAGTTTTGCTCTTCCAGACATTCTTATTCCACTTAAGTCTGGAATGTAATCCGGAAACTTTGTATATAGGTATTCATATAAATCAAATAGGGCATGAGGAGCGTTAGGATTATATTTTTTAATGAAACTATACGCTTGTGGAAAATCAGAACCTATTAGTTTAGGGTCTGAGGATGAACTTACTATGTAATATTTTTTATTCATATAATTGTATAATTAAAGTAAATAATCAGAATGTCTTGTAGTTTGTATCTTTATGACTGGCAAAGGTAAAGATGTATTATCTTGGGGTAAAGATACACCTTTTAATTGTAAATTATTGATTTTTATATTGGGATTATTGGATATCTGTTCGCGTATTGATTGCGTTGTTTCTTTTGCAAAGTTGGCAGCTTGTTCAGGCGTAGGGTGGGGATTGTCTTTTGTAAATTTACTGATTTTTTCCCCAATCTGTTTTGTATAGTTTGGATGATTTCCATGTTGTCCTTTGCCAGTAGCTCTACTGAATTTCTCAACAGATATTTTATTCTCTTTTCCTTCAAATTTGAAACCTCCTTTTTGTGCTTGTTTTACTAATGGGTCGTTTTTCAGCTGTTTCGGTATGATATGATGTTTTTCGAACTGAATTCTAACCGGTTTATTGGAACTTAATAAAGTCGGATTATTAGATCCTAATAAAGGTGTATTCATTCCAAAAAAGGTAGGGGGAATGATTGCTTGATTTCCATCCGGATCAATAAACCTCACCGGATTCCCCATGCAATACGCATACGGACTCCACGAGTAATACTTCTCCGCCAACGGATCCATCGAAATAAACCGTATTCCGTTGCTTGTATGAAATCTTTTTCCCGAATCGTACATATTATATCCGTGCACGGTCAACTGTTCCTTGCCGCAGAAATGCTTCGGCTGCAGGGCGTTCCGGTCTAAACTGCGCCAGATGGTCCCGCCCGGCGTGTATTCCAATTGTTGCACCACTTTGCTTGAAATGGCCGCCGCCGTTGTGCGTACGCTCCCTAAGTGATCGGTCACGAAGTAATAAGCGGTCATCTTGTCATATTGCGGTTCACATACATTTATATATCCGCATGGCAGGTCTATCCGGTTGATCATCCCGTCTTTAAGTAAAATGTCACCGTCCCTGATCTCCTCCGTGGTATGAATGGGGTCATTGAACTTTTGGACATTGTCGAGCAGATAAGACAATCCTGTGCTGTACGTTTTATGAACGGTCCGGATGCGTTTGCCATCTGCCATATAGCTCATCCGGGTGGTGTTTCCTGTCTTGTTTAAGAGAACGCTGTCCGGCAGATTCAGCCTGTTGAAATGTGAGTAATAGATGCCGCCCGGCAGATTACTCGTCTCGTTGCCGCTTGCGTCGTAGGTGTAGCAGTCTTTACCCTGACAACTTCCGTAGGCAAGATGGGCGTATTCGGCCGGAGTGGTGTAATCCGATAGTTTGTAGATGCCTGACGGCCGGTTTCCGTTATGAAATATCTCGATGTCGTTGACCACTTTTCCGTCGATCTTCTGATAGAATTCGTTGATGTTTCCCATCCGGTCGTAGCCCATCCTCTCTTGATACGAAAAGTTGCGGGAAGTGACTACCGTATCCTTGACATTATGCATAGTGCTCTCCTTGAGCCGGTTCAACTTGTCATATTGTTGCCGATAGGCATAGGCATTGTCCCCCTGCTTCACTTGTATGCCGGAAATTTGCCCGTTGAAGGGTCCGGAATTGGAAAAGCCGGAGGCCATTACTTTGTCATAATACAGGCGTTCGTAGAAGTTCCTGTTTTTGATCTGTTCCAATCGGCTGCGCGAATCGTACGAATAGCGGATAGTATCTTTTTTATCGATCAGTATCTTGTTGCGAACCCTGCCGAACTCGTCGTATTCATAGTTCAGCATATCCCCTGCCAATACAGCCTTGAAATGTTTGGAGGCCGGTTCATGGGTGACATAATAGAAGGATGTCCGAAGGCGATTGGAATGATCGTACAGGTTACTGATCCTTCTGTAACATTCCTCGTTTTGAGTTTTCCAGTAGGTATGGGTTTGGCTGATTTCGTCAAGAAAGCCGTAACTCTGATAAATACGGGTATTCAGTCTGCTTACGTTGTTGTATTTGTCCGTACGGGTGTTGCGCGCCCGATGGTCGTAATAGAACGCACACAATTCATATCCGGGCTCTTCCAGACAACTGACGTAACTTCCTGTCTGCAGGGAAGTACCGGGATACTCCCATTCGCGTGGCGGCTTCGTCACCCATCCTTGATAGTCAAGCTCTGACTCAAACATGGGAAGTGACAGGAAATCGTATGTATCGTAATAATAGGCTTTGGTTATGGTGGGTGGATACGGGTATATGATATTTTCCGAATAGCCGAATGAAGTGGGTGAAGTGTTCCCTGTATACTCCTCTTTTACGAGTTTGTCGGCATATGTCTGGATCATGTTATCAAGTGTGGATCCTTTGAATACTCCTTCGAGTATAATCCTGCCGAGTCCGTCGTATTTGTAGAAGGTCCATTCGTTGGACAAGCGTTGCCGGCCGTCTTGCCCGAGTACAGGGCGGTGGTCTCCATCATACACCGTATAATGCCAGTCCACTCCCGGAAGTTTGACTCCTACGCGATGGTTCTGGATGTCGTATTTGTATAGATAGGCATACTGTAAAAAAACATTGGCCTGAGCCGTGTAGTATGTTTGTGTCTGCTCGCTGTTCGGGAGTCCGTGGATTAGTGCCGGTGGTAGAACAGCGATCAGTTGGTCCCAATCGTTATAAACATAATATGTGTCACAGGGACCTTCGTCGCTCATGCGCCGTTCGAGCACGGGGCGGTTTTGCCCGTCGGAAAACACATAGCTTACATTGCCGTCCTCGTCCGTGGTCTTTACGCATGCAAGGCTTCCGTCCGGATATTTCCCTTTTCTTTCCAATCGGTCGCTGTAATGGGAATAGGGAGTGAAATGCCAGACAGATAGTTCGGCGACGGCATTCGTATTGAACAGGTATTCCTTGTGGACTCCCTTGTAGGAGGTATTCCGGCCGATTTCTCCTGTTACACGGTGATATGCGTCGGGTTCGTATTCATAGTCCACATAGTGGTCTCCTGCATCCGGAGATTCGATGAACTTTTTTCTTTCTTTATAAGCTCCGTCCGCTTCGTTAAAAGGGATGTAGCCCCATTCCCGTATCTTCCTTCCCAGCCCGTCATAGTCAATGAGGTTGGCCATATCGTTTCTCTGCGGGGTGAATGAGTGTTTCACCGTCTGGACCGGACGTCCTGCGGCATCGTAGTAGGAAGTGGATATCGATGAACTGTTTGTGTCCGGCACAGTGCCGGGAGGACATTCCGATCCGAAAGTATACGTACGGATATAGTTGTTTTGGGCAGGCAGAGCCATTGCCCAAAGCAAGAAAGACAACCAAAGGCAAATCCAACGGGGGATGAAACTACTTTTCGTTTGCATATTTGTATTCATTTTTCCGTAAGACATATTCTTTTCCGTTTTTATTTTCGATAATTTCGTCCAAGCGACCGAATTCGTCATAAGTATAGCGGGTGACAATCCCTCGGGGATCGGTTTCTGAAACGATTCCTACCAAAGGCTCATATTGGATTACCGTGACTTGCGAGCGGGGCAGTTTCGTCCTTAAGGAATGTAATATCTTCCAATCGGCATCCGAAGGTCTGGTTTTGTCGGCAATGGCGTCAAAATCCACACCGGCTTTTTGCACTTCGGTGATTGTGGCATTGGATATCTGGGCGATAATGTACTGATGGTGATAGCCCCGGACAAAAACGACCGTCTGCCCCATGCGGGTGGAGAGGGAGGTGTTACATCCTGATTTGTCGTAAGTCTGATAGGTTATCTCCGGTTTTTCTTTATTCAGATTTTCCCCTCCGTCAAAAGTAGGGTGGTCTTTCAGGATCTTTTCTCCATAAAATTCATATTCTTTCCACGGACTTAACATTTCGTTCTGGTAGTGAATGTGGCATACTTTTTTTGTACCGTAATAATCATCATTCACACAGATTTCTTCTTCGACGGGCGTAGATACATAGTTGTATTTTTCAACGGCATCCTTATAATAAGAGGTACTATAATCAATCGTATACGAGATATGATGCGAACGTTTTTTTTCCGATTCGGTGGTCGTTGTCTGTAGAATTTGATAATTACGCCAATGATAGTCATATTCCGTCTTTTTGGGATGGCAGATAGTCCGGCCGCCGACTGCGGCATAAAGGGTATCGAATACGACGGCAGGAGCAACATGGTACTGATCGATCCGATAATTGTAGGGCGGATAGCCTGTGGACACCTTGAATCCTAACAGATAATCGGGCAATTGTTCACACTTATACTGGGTGACTGTTTTTTGCTTCAAAGTAGTCCCGTTAGAGTAAACCCGATGCTCTAACAGCCGACCATTCAAGGGCATTATGGATCCGGGATCCTGCATCCCATGAGGCTCTTTCTCCTTTTCGTTATAGTAGACGTTGGTTTCTACGATTTTTTCATTTTGATATTCTTCGGTTGTGGTAACTTCTGTGTATCCCATGAAATAGTTATTGTAGGGGTTTTCCAAAGGTACCAGGGAATTTGAATTATATTCCAGAAAGGTATAATAGCCGATGGGGTGGGAAGAGTCTGAATAGCTATACAGCATATTCTGTTTGATAATACTGAATTTGGATTCTCTGTTTAGTCGGCCGGATGGCAGGTTGCCGTAATCCCGATACGAATATTTTATTGTGCTGACCGGAGATTTTATTTCGGCAATGCGTATCCCTCCTACCTTTTTTTCACTGGCTTTGAAGTTGCCATAATAGATGGAAGTCGACACAGTGAGCTTGGCCGGATATTCTGACTGGAGCTTTAGCCGGTATGTGCCTCTTTTACATGGTAGTTTAAATTCAAACATATACCGGTTGGTTGATGATGCCGGACTTTTTATTGCATCATCAGGAATCCCCCAAAGTGTATAAGATGGAGAAAATGTGATTAATGGGTGTGCTCTTTCCTCTTCCTTGTAGTCAATGTTATTGTATGATGTATCACCTTCGTAAATACAGGAAAATACGATGTAACCATTATTATAAGGCACATCGATGGTGACAGTTTTAGATACGTCATCCATTTCTTTTACGTAATAGCCCTCTATGGGGGGAGTGGAAATGTCAGGTATCCAATCTACCCTGTCAATAACTGTATTATTTTCATATTTAAATTCGGTACGTCCGCCGGTCGGAGACGTAAAGGCCGTCAGGATACCTATTTTGGCATGCTCTGTAGGGAGTTTCTTTTCGTCCGGATATAAGGATAATGTTGCGCCTTTCTTTATTAAAAGCCCGTCAGCAACCGGACCTGCTTCGGAGTATTTGTATTTATAAACATCAAAGGGTATGACTGCAGGGCTGTAAGGTATCCAGGGAGATGAGTCGTTAAAGTATCCCCAGGCATCACAACTGTAGCAATTCTTCTGTGGAAGCGGTTCCTGCTCATCATATTCCATTTGATACATTTGTTTCTTTTCGCCCGTGCCTTTTATGGCTAATGAAACCAGTTTCAGACGTGATCTTAAGAAATCCGGTTGTGAGATTTCATTGCCAAATAGATCTTTTCCTCGGAAATAGGAATAATTAAACGAAAAAGTACGTAATGGCCGGGATGCATCTTTTTGATATAATTCGATGGAACCGAGTGGATATGCTCCATTTCCTCCTTTATAAGGATGGCAACGGATATCCAGTCTCTTTTGAGCGGCCGGCAAGAATTTCAAATACCCGTTCTTCCAACGTATAGTTTGTATACGGGGTTGTCTGTCAGTATATTGCATACTGACGGTTACACTTTTATCAACGGGCATTGCATTGATGTATTGATTATAAGCATTGGTGTTATTTGTAAAGAAACACTTGGAATCTTTGATATCAATATGTTGTTCCGTCAGATATAAAGGGCTTAAGTAAGCATTCCGCTCAGTGGTATAGTCAAAGTAGATGGTATCTTTGGTCGGGTATTCAATGCGGCTGAGATACCAGGAGCTTACAATCCCCGGTTCAGTGAAGCCGGGAGTCCTGTCTTTGTTTGGATCCAAATCGGGACTTGCATTTCCGGAATAAGTTTCCGAGTATTTCCTTACGTATTCTGTGGCGCTAAAAATGTATTTGATATTTTCGGATGTGGTTATTGTAAATCCATTCGATAATGAATTCCCTATTTCGATGCGGAGGTTCTGTTCGGGGTTCGATACGATGAATTTGTCTTTCAGCTTGTTCTTTAAGGCCCCCCTGCGGAAATAGAATTTTCCGGAATACCCGTTAAAGTTATATTGAAAGATATCCGGTTCTATGCTTTGGACGGTGCTACTTCCCTCATAAATATCACCTTCTATTTCTATATCTGCGGGATCATCCGATAAATACTTTACTACAGGAACCGGGTTGGTATGATTTGCGTAATAAAATTCGTCATCATTTCCACAAATAGATCGGGATATTGCCCCACCGGCAGACAGGCTCCAACCAAGTCCTACCCAACTGGCTTCTTGTGCTACTTTGATTCCGGAAGCATGATAATTCAAAGAAATAGGAAGAGAGTAATTACCTACTTGAATGGTATAAATCGAAATATTGACTGATGGAACTCCGGTGTATGTCGATACGGGAATTGCCTCATACTGCATGAGAGCATAGGCTTCGGGCGAAGGAACATAGTTTTTCATTAAATTAGCAGCCTTTTGTCCGTATGATAGACTGAAAGAGGATAATATGAGCAGTAGTATTGATATGTATTTAAGCATCTTACAAATAATTTTATCGATTATTGTTTCTGTATCTTTTCTGTATGTAACTCTCCATTTATAAGAATGGCCAGTAGGTAAGTTCCCGGGATTAACGGAGAAAGGTCATGGTCGACCGTGTGAGTTCCTGACGGGAGGTCGGCAAGATGCTTGTGCCACAAGGTAGCTCCATTCGGAGAATACAAATAAAATTCTACCGTGGAAGTTTCTACTAAAAGATAGTTCACATGTAGTATCTGATTGGCTCCTATTGAATAATTATAGGTATGATTCTCATTTCCGATACCCTCGCGCTTACCGGGGGCATGCTTTGAGCGCAGACGTTCTTCCTGAAGAATAAGGTTGGTACGAATCTCTTGGTTGGATGCGTCTTCGGACAAATCATTCTGATCGACGGAAGGAAAATAATAAGAGCGGTTAAAATGGGATCTGCTTCCGGTGGAATCAATGATTTTGTTCTGTACGGTCTCAAAGAGGGGATATCTGTATCCGGGGGCATACCATTTGTAGGTAGTCACTTCCCAAGTGACTTTGTCGTTCTGTAATCGGTAGAGAAGAGAGTCTGTCGAGTAGCGGGAAGTATCGCCGTTAGCATAAATGGAGGTGAAAGCGGACATTTGCTGTCCGATATGGGCGGTACTTCGTATTCGTAATACATTTTTTAAACTGTCACCGTCGGGTAGTAGCAAGGTTCCTTCCGCATCTGCCACATGGGTGATTTCCCCGTAGACCGTAATGGGAAGCATTTGGCTATATACTCCCTCTCCATAATAAAATGTATGGATAGAGTCTTTGTAAACTGTCGGATAAATTTGCCGTAACTCCGGTAATAGATAGTCAATATGCAAAGTGGGAGTCTGATAGCCTATGCAAAATAAAGAATCACCGGAAAACTTATACTTATAGCCGTTATCTCCTCCAAGACAAATCAGTGAGGAATCGATTTTACCGATAAAGCACTCTGTGTATTCGCTTCCTAAATGGATAAGTTCCCTAAAATCCCAAATGACATCTTTACCGGCCGGACCGGGAGCTTTGTACTGTAACTCTTGTTTTGCGATTATATCACCCGGACGAAATAATGAAGTTGATCCGTTCAATATATTTTGGGATTTACCCGTCAATATCTGAATGCAACAGATCAACAACAAAATATTTTTCTTAAGTTTCATAATATATTAAAGTATAATGATTATCATAATAGAATCACCACATCTTGCTTCAATTCACACAAAACAATAAGAAAAACAAAGGTTATATGACATTTGGCCTGTTCGTGATTCGGCTATACAACTTACTTGTTGCAAGTATTTTACAAAAATAGTAATTATATTTTTAATTGCAAGAAAAATGCATATTTATTTCATCTTTCCTAAGGATGAAATAATAAAGTTGATATTTTTCGTATATCTGGATCATTGGTGATTTTGATGCTTATTGAATATTCTTTTAGAGAGAACAAATAATACCGGTTCGGTTTGCCGCAAAGATAGCTTTGTGAGTGTAATTCAATAATGAAAACTAAAAATAAGCTATAAATCATTATCCAAACGATATATTTCTGTAACTTTGTGTTCTATACAGGCAGGCTGGAGTAGCCTTTGCAAATAGAAAAATTACGTTGAACAAACTAACATGTATATTTATGGAAACAACCCGTCAAAATAAAATATCCCGTTTGTTGCAGAAAGAATTGAGTGAAATATTCTTGCTTCAGACAAAGGCGATGACCGGTGTATTGGTATCGGTAAGTGCGGTACGTATCAGTCCCGATATGAGCATTGCACGTGTGTATCTTAGCATTTTCCCATCCGATAAGGGGGAGGAGATGGTGAAGAATATTAATAACAATATGAAATCTATCCGGTACGAACTCGGTACGCGTGTCCGTCATCAGCTACGTATCATCCCCGAATTGAAATTCTTTGTGGATGATTCATTGGATTATATCGAGAAAATAGACTCACTGCTTCAGAAGTGAATCTCCCTTTCTACATAGCCCGGCGTTATCTTTTTTCGAAAAAGAAGCACAATGCCATTAATATCATTTCCGGCATATCAGTATGCGGGGTGGCACTTGCTACGTTAGCGTTAGTCTGTACGCTTTCTGTTTTTAACGGTTTTCAGGATATGGTGGCCAGTTTTTTTACGGCTTTTGATCCGGAGCTGAAAATTACAGTTCGTGAAGGGAAAGTATTTGACGCACAGGACGAACGTATACAAGCGATCCGGGCTTTACCGGAGATTGCCGTGTTTACTGAAACCTTGGAGGAAAATGCGATGGTACAGTATAAAGACCGGCAGACGATGGCTGTAATAAAAGGGGTGGAAGATAATTTTGAGGAACTTACGGCTATCGATAGTATTCTTTATGGCTCCGGTGAGTTTTTGCTCCATGATTCTATTGTGGATTATGGTGTGATGGGTATTGAATTGGTCTCGACTTTAGGTACCGGCATCCAGTTTGTTGATCCGTTGAAAATTTATAGTCCGAAGCGGAATGCGAAGGTGAACATGGCTAATCCTTCCGCTTCTTTTAATATGGATTATCTTTTTTCTCCCGGTGCTGTTTTTGTGGTCAATCAGCAGAAGTATGATAGCAACTATATCCTTACTTCCCTTGCGTTTGCACGACGGATGCTCGACTATACAACCGAGGTTTCTGCCATTGAATTGAGACTGAAACCAAATGTCGGCGTATCTTCCGTCAAATCAAAAATCGCTTCTGTGCTGGGTGATGATTTTGTGGTACAGGATCGTTATGAACAGCAAGCGGATGTGTTCCGTATCATGGAGATCGAAAAATTAATCTCCTACCTTTTCCTTACATTTATTCTGATGATCGCTTGCTTTAACGTAATCGGTTCACTTTCTATGTTGATCCTCGATAAAAAAGAAGATGTAGTGACTTTACGTAATTTGGGAGCGGACGATCGGCTAATTTCCCGAATATTTCTTTTTGAGGGGCGGTTGATCTCTCTTTTCGGTGCTGTATCCGGAATTGTATTGGGCTTGGCTCTTTGCCTGATACAGGAGAAATTCGGCCTTATCTCTTTAGGTGGGGGAGGCGGTACGTTCTTGGTGGATGCTTATCCGGTCAGTGTCCATTTCTGGGATGTGGTATTGATATTTGTAACGGTACTTACAGTCGGCTTTCTTTCGGTATGGTATCCGGTACGTTATTTGAGTAAACGATTACTTTCACATTGAAGAATATAATCAGTTTTGTCTAATTATATTGTCTGATTGGATACCTGTTTTTATTAAGATAATGATGGCTTTGGACTTGAAAATAGGATACAAAAATGACGGTTTGCAAGTATTTGTATATCAGTGTGTTATATGATGACTTTTTCCCTCTACGAGAAACAGGTCGAAACTCGTAGAGAAACAGAGTGAAACTCTACGGGAAATGAGGCGAAACTCTACGACGAACTGTTCGGATGTTTATAAGATGTGACAATCAGGTAGATGAGAAAGACGTTCCTTCTCTGTTTTTTTGTACAATTATTTTCTTAGACTGATTTTCCTGTTTCTTTTGTTTACTCTCTTTATATAAACAGAACTGCCTGTCAATATTGACCGATAATAACCGGTAAATATTGACAGGCAGTTCTGGCCGGAGTTATAAAGACATTGCTTTATAGGCTATTTTATTGAACTGCTACTTTATAGCTCTTAACCTTGTTGTCTGCTGTACGGACAGATACGATATAGATACCGGATAAATGTACAGGGACTTCAATACTTTGTCCGGTCTCGCCGTTGGTGATCACCTGTCCGGTAGCAGTACTCACTGAATATGTGCAGTCTTCGGTCGGTATGATTGTAATGTTTGTACCGGTGGCATAAACTTTGGCTATATTTGCATGGTTTTCTTTCACACTCGTACCTCGTGTTATAACGCAGGAAGTCGTTTTGTAAGGTTCTCCATAATTTTCATAATCGGGATATGCTCTGGAAGAAATCACACAGTAAACAGCGTCGTCCGGTATAGTTATAAATTGGAATTTACACCCTTCTGTTATCGTATAATCCGTTCCGGATTCGAGTTGCTCGTTACTGCCTTGCAGATACCATTCGAAAGTAGGATAAACCCCATTGGCGAAATAAGAGCTTTGTAACCCTTTCTTTTTCACATACCAATCAGAAAAATCGATCGTTTCGTCGGTTGTATAGCTGCTCTCCAGTTCATATTTCATTACTTTTTCTTTCTGGTAGATATAGCTCATTTTGATTTTCTCGCCTTCCGGGAAGGTCGGCATGGTCAGATAATTGTAAGAGCAATCGATTTCCAGAACTTGGTTCGGGTTTTCCGGAACGGTTATTTCAGTCAGTTCGTTGTACGAACAGTCCAGATAAGTCAGGTTGACGCATGAGCTTACATCCAATGTCTTTAGCCCGTTTTCTTTGCATGTCAGAGAGGTTAGTGTAGACGGGTCTGACGGCAGAACCACCTCTTTGATTCCACTACAATTCAAAACCTGCAGAGTGGTGTATTCTCTTAAGTTTATGTCGGTCAATCCGGTATACTCACAGCTCAATTCCGTTAGAGCGGTTTTTGCAGTCGGGAGAATCAGGCTTGTAAGCTTGGCATTGGCTTTACAGATCAGTTTGCTTAACTTACCGCATGCATGGACGTCCAATGTTTCTAATGAAGAATTATTGGTGATTTCCAATGAGTTTAGATTACCGTACTTGTTCAGGTCTATCGTTTTCAGGGATAATCTTTTTAGAGTAACGTTTTCCAATTTTTCCGTTTCATCCGGTAGGATAATAGTACCTGTTCCGTATGGGGCGTAATTCAAGCTTCTTAGTCCGGTCCACTCATGTATATCGAGATTTTTGATACTGCTGTTGTCAATCGTCAGATTTTCGATGGTCGTGACATCTTCGGGATATGTGAATGTAGTAATCTTGGAACTTTCTTTTACAATGAGCGTTTTTAAGGCTGTACATTTGCTTAGATTAACCTCTGTGAGATAGTCACAGTAAGCCAAAGACAGTTCTTTGATAGCAGAGGCTTCCCCGTAAATCTTGATAACTTTTGTTCCGGTGGGAGTACCTTGTATCGAAGTTCTGGTTGTATTTATGGTCTTATCGACCAAAGTGCCGTCTCCCCAATCTATTTGAATGGAGGTATTATCTTCGGCAGCTCCGATAGAAAAACCGATCAGGTTTTCCTTGGAGGTTGTCAGTGTAATAGCCGGATCGGGTGCTTTCTCTATGATGATATCGGTGGTACGATAAGGAGAGCCGTAGTCCTGATAAGCTGGATAGCCCTTGGAAGCAATCACGCAATAAATATCGCTTTCGGGAACTGCTTTAAATTTGAATTTGGCCGGTTCTATTACTGAATAATCCGTTCCTTCTACGAGCGGCTCACTGCTTCCATTCATGTACCAAGTGAAAGTAGGATAGACTCCTTCCGGAAAATAGGAACCTTTGATTCCTTTTTTCAAGACATAGAGTTCTGACAGATCGATGATATCGTTTGTGCTATATTTCTCACTTAACGTATATCGGGATACTTTTTCCCGTTGGTCCATATAAGATAATTCTATGTTTTCTCCTTCGGGGAAATTGGGCATAAACAGGTAGTTATAGGAGCAATCTATGCTTATGGTCTGACCCGGATTTTCAGGAACCCGTATTTCGGTTAATTGGTTGTATGAGCAATCCAGATTGGTCAGGTTGGTACATGTGCTTACATCCAGTGTTGTTAATCCGTTCTCTTTGCAAGTCAAGGAAATTAAAGTCGACGGATTTTCCGGTAAAACGGTTTCTGCGATTCCGCTACAGTTCAAAATCTGAAGATGAGTGTATTCTTTTAAATTAATGGCTGTCAATGCAGTATACTCGCAATCCAATTCTGTCAAAACATTTTTGACAGTGGGCAGGGTAAGGGTTGTAAGTTTGGTATTTCTTTTACAAATCAGTTTTGCCAATTTGCCGCATGCATTTACATCCAGTGCTTCCAGTGCGGATAAAGAGGTTACTTCAAGTGTAGTTAGGTTGACGTATTTATTCAGGTCTATGGTTTTCAGAGATAGTTTGCTTAAGACAAGGCTTTCCAGCTTTTCCGCTTCATCCGGTAATACAATGGCGCTGGTGCCATAAGGCATATATTTTAAATTCTTTAGTCCCGTCCAATCATGTACATCTATGTTTTTTATACTGCTGTTATCGATGGTCAGGTTTTCAATGGTGGTTACATCTTCAGGATATGTAAACGCGGTAATTCTGTAGCTGTCTTTGACGGACAGGGTTTGCAACGCTGTACACTTGCTTAGATCGACCTCTGTGAGATAGTCGCAATAAGCTAAAGATAATTCTTTGATTTTAGCGGCATCTGCGTAAATCCTGATGATTTTTGTTCCGGCAGGTGTACCTTGAACGGGTGTTTTAGTCGTATTTATGGTTTTATCAACCAAAGTTCCGTTTCCCCAGTCTATTTGGATAGAGGTGTTGTCTTCGGTGGCTCCGATGGAGAATCCGATGGGGCTTTCTTTGGTGGTAGTCAAGGTGATAACCGGATCGATCGCTTTTTCTATTACAATATCAGTGCTACGGTATGGCGAATTGTAGTCTTGATAGGCAGGATATGCTTTAGAAGCAATCACACAATAGATTTCGTTTTCGGGAACTGTGCTGAATTTGAATTTGCCCGGTTCTATTGTCAGGTAATCCGTTCCTTCTACCAACGGTTCACTGCTTCCGCTCATGTACCAGGTGAAAGTGGGGTAAACCCCTTCTGGAAAATAAGAACCTTTGATTCCTTTCTTCAAGGCATAGAGTTCTGACAGGTCGATGATGTCGTTCGTACTATATTTTTCATTTAAAGTATACCGTGATACTTTTTCCCGTTGGTCCATGTAGTATAAGGTGATTTTTTCACCTTCCGGAAAATTCGGCATGATCATGTAATTGTAGGAACAATCTACGGATAAATTATTGACAGGGTTTTCAGGGATCTGTACGGAAGTCAAATAGTTGTATTGGCAGTCCAAGTTAGTCAGTTTGGTGTATTTGCTGACGTCCAGAGTGGTCAATCCACATTGCATCAAAGTTAAATCGTCCAATGCATCACTGTTTTCCGGGAGTATCAGTGTTTCCAATGTTGCATTCGAATTGGAAAGATATAACGTTTTGAGTTTTGAACATTGGCTGGCATCAAAAGAGCTCAAGTTGATATAACGGCAATTTACTTTCGTCAATTGGTTTTCTGCAGAAGCAGGCAATGTAATTTCGGTTATATTCGGGCTGCTTGAGCATGATAATTCCGTCAAGGCCGTGCATTTGCTGAAATCCAGTGTCTTGAGAATCTGATTAGAGGATACTTCAAACTTTTTTATCAGAAGGGCATCTCCGTATACCGCTATTGAGTTTGATGTGGCAGAACCACTGATAGCTGTTCCGGTGGTCTTGACCGTTTGTTCTACCGGTCCTTCTCCAAAATCTATCTGAAAGGTCGTTTCTTCAGTGGCATACAGTTTGAAGCTTATCTTGCCGGGTGTACAAGTCATGCCGATGATCGGTTCGTTCTCACTCTTCTCAGCCCATGCCCCGATGACTATCAGTGACATAAGACAGGTGATTAGTAGTCGTTTTTTCATACTCTTTTGATATGTATTAGTGGTGAATAAAAATTGTCCGGTACGTTAAACGCGGGGTTTAACGCCCGGACAACTGTTTAGAATAAAGTAAAGAGAGAGTATCGTTTTTATTTTTTGATAATTTTCATAGAGGAATTCGTAGAATTACCTTCAACTTTTACCAGATAAATGCCTGCAGTCCAATCGGAAGCTGTAACATCAATGCTGGTTTCGTGGGTTGTTTTCTCAAAAACGACCTGTCCGTTTGCATTAAATACCCGGACGAGTTTGGCGGCATTGTCTTTGGTTGTAATAGTAAAGCCGGACTCGAATACCGCAGGGTAGACATTGACTTTATTATCTTTCACTTCGTTGACAGAAGTTCCTGTGGTCTTATGGAAAGTAATTTCCGGTGACAGGTAGAAAGAGAATCCTGTTTTGTCGAGTTCATTGAAAGGCCAAGGCAGATCCGGAACACAATACCATCCTCCGTTAAGGTTTAATTCTGCAGCTCCGGCAGCATGAATCCGGACATAGGCAGAAGCTACTTTGTCTGCTCTGCGTACGTCATAAGCTAAAGCTAATTTGGTCGTAGCATCCGGCACGATAGACTCATCCAGTTCTATAGATAAATAAAAGCTTCCTTTTACTTTTATAGGTTTGTCAAATTTTATTTTTCTGACAACATTTTCATAGTCTACGGAAACCGAACCGAAAGCGCCACTCATGGTTGTGACATACTCGCCGAATACGTTGTCTGTATCCGGTGCTCCCCATTTGTCGGCGTATAGTCTGACTCTTACCGGTTTACCTTTATTGGTAGTAGCCGCCTTGTACAGATATAATCTGAAATGAACTCCGCTAATGCTTGCTTCGGCTTCTGAAGGCAGTTCGAACTTCTCTGCAAAGGTGGTATAGTATTTATTTATACCGCTTACATAGTCATTGGTACCGGGAACATCTTTTTCCGGTAAAGAGGCTTCGTCATACTTATTTGAACTGTTGCAAACAATGTCTGTAATTTCCTCTTTTCCGAGAACCGTGACATTGACGACATCTGAGAATGAATCCGTATATTTGGCATTTGTGGCATTTAATAACGGTCTGTAATCTCCGCTTTCCGAGTAAGTTACCTTAGGGTTTTCTTCATTCGTAGTTGCCGGATTACCGAATGTATCCCATTGATAATCGGTTGCATACTTTGACTGGTTAATAAATGTAATGGGTTGTCCCGGATATATGTATCGCATATCATCGTCCAAGTGATTGACCGAAGTCGACCATAGCCCGCCATATGCGACATATTTAGCTTCAACCGGGAAAGGATTTTCGTTGTCGTAAACTTCGAAATCATCTATTCCTACTCCATTGGCAGCCGTAGAAGTGAAGCCGAAACCGAAGTAATAGACTCCATCGGTTTGAGGGGTAAAGTCGGCCTCTACCTTTTTCCATTCCTTGTATTTGATATTTTTCAAATCTTTCAATATAATACATTCAGCCTCTTTTGACTGTCCTTTACCAACCGTAAAGCGTACGCTCTCGCTTTTATTGTCTGATTCGGAAAGTCCCGGAGCCAATAGTTGGAAACTGGCATGATATACTTTGCCGGCTTTCATCTGAAATCCGATGGAATAGGCCCAATTGTCTTCTGTGGCAGAAGAATAAGCACCTAAACAGTTGGGCTCGGAATATATTTCTTTCCAGCCATTGAATGTAGTGACGGCAAAAGCATCTTTTTCGCCTGTACATACCCATCCTTCGGGAACGGTACGGATTTCATAACTGTCAAAGTTGTTGGAATAGGGCAGAGTACCCAACATAGTTGCCCGTGTCTGCGGTACCTGGAATTTTGTTGCTTCCGGTGTACCTACTTTTTCTGTCTTGTTTCTTTCCGGCTTGATCTGCTGTGCATTCACTTGAAAGCAAGTCAAAGAAACGAATAAAAACATCTGGATGAAAATGTAATAATTCTTTTTCATATTCGTAATTTTTATGTGGTTATTTAATGTATCTGGTGGTTTTGAACCAAACGACGTCGGGGTTATCGTTTCTTCTGAAAGTTATTTCACTCGGACTTTTCAGATTGTCATAGGTCATGTTGTATGGTTCGTCATCGCTCATATAACCCAGCATCATGTCGAAATACTCCATATAGAAATACCGGGCAAAGTCGTCTCCGCCTCCCGCGAAAATGATTTTCATCTGGTCGGCACCTTCAATGGGAATGAAATCCATATAGAAGTTAGCGCTGTATAGCTTTTCGTCGTTGATGGAATAACTGTATATTGTGAATACCTGATAAGAGCCCTGT
>NZ_HF991125.1:36332-44807 GCF_000432295.1 Bacteroides sp. CAG:189 | reverse complement strand
TACCTGATAAGAGCCCTGTAGGGAAATTTGTTGCAAAAGTTCCGATCCTTGGCCATTCTGATCCTTTTCCATATTTTCGGCAATTGTACTCCACATCGTGGTAAATCGTGGGCCCATCTGGTTTTTATCAAAGAACCAGTTGCCTTTCTTGGTTACGAAGGCCTCTCCCAAAGGCATTTGTACGATTTGTACGCCGTTTGCTCCTTCATCCGTACAAGTCAGATAAGTGCCGTCTGCCGATGCAGTGAAATGTTGTATTGTTTTTCCCGCAATGGTTACAGGAGATTTGAATTTAATCCCATCCGGTGTATAAATAAAGGCTATACCTTCGGCGGAAGAATTGGTTTTTGCCGGTAGTTTGAACGTTTGATAGCGTCCTATCTCGTCAGATTCTTCCATGTTTATTACTGTGCCGTCTATATTCAGGCGCATGGTAAATCCGGGAAATGCCTGTATCATCTTGTTGAGTCGGTTGCTATAACTCTCCCAGGTCGTACCGGCCGACAGGGGAATCATCTGCATTTTTACGCCGGTTTTCTTTCCTCTTAATTCGATCCCTTCTTTATTGATGGTAAGAATAACGAATTCATAATCACCCTCATAACCCAATCCGTCCGGGTTCGGGTCAGAAAACTGATGCAATATCCGATTGTATGTGTCAAAACTCAGGACGGGCCCCATATCGGCTTTCACCTGATACATGCTTGTGACCTGTTCGCCCGGCGACTCCAATATGGGCGATTCTGCAGTGACTTTTACTTCTCCCTCTTTGGAAAAAGTCATGTACAGTTGAAAACCTCCGTATTTACTGTCTTCCGGATAGTATTCAAAAATCCAACCGTTTTCCGCACCGGTCAGTATTTCATTACATTCTTGCAACATTGCGTTCATCCTGCGTGCGGAAGAACTGTCGAATATATCGTTTTCATCCGAGCATGAAGAGATGCACAATGTGAATAGGGCGATAAGGATATAAACTGATTTATTCATTGTCCGTCATTTTTTCATTTAAAATTGAATCAATATTTTCAGAGCGTCTGATGATGATCGTTCTTAATTCTTCTATGTCGATGCTCCATGAGGCCATGAGCCATTCTTTAGCCATATCAAACTTGGTCTGTATCTTGGCTGCTCCCTCTGTGCCGGCATTTGCCAGCATATTTTCCCAAAAACCATCCGGCTTGACAAGATAGTTTGCTATCACCTCTACGAAATCCTCTTGTGGTTGCATACCTGCATAGGGAGTAACGAATCCCAGTTTCCATGCTTGCAGTTCCGTACGGTTTTGCCAGCCGGTAGAAGAGTAGTCGGCTGCGGATATTTGGTTATATTCCGTAGGATAACTTTTCTTTTGGTGAAGAATGTGGGCAAACTCATGGTGCATGGTTTCGAAGTAATATTCATTCAGCATTTCCACGTCCGTAGGATCAATGGAATTCACTTTGTACAATACTACTTTGATACCTTCTTCCGCAGAACCTAAAATCTCCGTTGAAGAAGAGGGGTTGATGGCCGACGAGCCGATAAGGAGAATCACTTTAGGAGCGTAGGTCCGCATGAAATCCTTGTTTATTCCGGTCTTGTCGAACATCTCGTCGTATGATTCGAGCCACAGATATTTGATGATCTTTGCCAGTTTCTTGGATTTCTCTACTTCTGCCGGAATATGGTTGTACGACATATTGGCTTCTATGTCTTCCAGCCGGTATTTGAAGTCGATGTTGTATTCTTTCACATAATTCCGGAGTAGCCAATTGTCGAACTCTGTGCGTGCCGGAGGATTCGTATCAAAAATACTGTCTCCGAGTTTGTCTTCAGAACAGGAGGAGATCATTCCGCCGGTTAAAAAGATTGCCAATGCGTATAATAAAATCTTTTTCATATTTTTTCTGATTTCGTTATTATCTGGGGTTAGGTTGCATGCCGGCTCCGATTACATCTGCCGGTAGTTGTAATGCTCTTCGGGGGTCATCTTTGGTCAATATGTCATTGGCCTGTCCAGCAATGTTGTGTTCTATCTCTATGCCGAACCGTTTGATATCAAACCATCTAAGGCCTTCGTGTACCGTTTCTATACGTCGGAAATGAAGCAGACAATACATAAAGTTGAGTTGTTTGCCCGGTTCGATTTCAAACATTGGATGGAGCTCAGGGCGTATTGTCTGGTCTGCTGTTTCATAATAAGAATCGATCCGGTCTTCTGTTAGGGCTTTGACTCCCGGTAAAGTATGCGAATCATACCAATAGCTCAGGTCTTTTGTCGCGTTGGAATAGTCTTTCATATGAATGTAAGCTTCTGCGCGGCAAAGGAGGGTCTCGTCTGTTGTAAAGACCGTATTCACGATATTCAGATAGCCTATTCCGGAAATGACATCCGTATATTCAATGAAACCATACAATTTGGGATAATAGGATACTTGATCGTTTCCGTATATTTTGAGTGCCTGATAGAGGTATTCCGGGGTTACCCATGGTCCGAGACTCCAGTAGGTGGTCTGCAGTTTAGCAGTGTTCATGGCATATCTGCTATATTGAGATCTCCAATGATTGTAGTTCCACATGGATGTAGCGGGCATCAGTAAGAGATTGCATGCTAATTCAGATTTGACATAAGCGATACCGCAATCTTTTGCTGCGGCGATACTTTTGTACTGAACTTGATCACGGAGTACTTTTGCCGGATTCTCTCCAATTGCTTTGGTGGCATATTTTATGGCTTTTTCATAGTTGCCGTAATACAAATTGAACCGGGCGGCGAAAGCATATGCCGCTTTCTGATTGAAATGATATTTGATAACGGAACTTTTGTACTTCGTGTCGTCGATAAGGGGCAATCCCTCTTCTATGTCACGATTTATTTTTTCATATACTTCGGCAACGGTTCCTCTTGCATATTGTCCGGATACTATTTTTTCCGGCTTTTCCACATAAGGTATTCCAAGATCGACGCTACTTGTCTGGGAATTGTATGCTTTACAAAAAACATTGACTAAGATGAAGTGGGAATAAGCGCGGCAGACAAGGGCTTCTCCTCTGGAGGCAAGCTCGTCTTCGGTTTCTTCTTCAGAATTATTCAGGTATTCCAATGCATGATTGGCGGCAGCTATTGCTTTATAGTATTCGTTCCATATGTATTGTGGAGTATCTTGCTGGTTATCGGTGAAATCCTGCCATTTATAACTCTCTTCCACACTTTTATTGAAGGTCATATAGAGTGGTCCGTTATCTGCCACGTTGTCGGACATTAGTTCGGTTATCTGCATATACGTTCCACTGGGGTAGGCGGATACGAGCAGTTGTAACACTTTCTCACTATTGTCGAGTTCGGTTCTGTTGTCCGGCATCTTATCCAGAAAGCCTTCACAGGAGGATGTGGTCAATAACATTGCTATGACTGCCAGACCTATTGAGTATTTATTTTGATTTTTCATATTTATTGTCTTTTTTTATAATCCTAATCTTAAAGTTAGAGTAAACTGTTTGGGTACAGGAGAAGCCACCCCGCCGGAACGAAAGAATTCCGGGTCTTGTCCGTTCAATTTAGAATCCGAATAAACGAGGAAGAGGTTGGTTGCCTGCAGTTTCAGTTGCAGATTATTCAGCTTGAATTGCTTGATCCAGGCCGGGTTGAAATCGTATGATAAAGAGATCTCTTTCATCCGGATAAAATCGCCTTTTGCAACGCGGACATCCGAATAGTTATACGCATTATAGGCATATTTTAGATTGGGGATGTCTTGTACCTGGCGTTTGTGAGCTATTACCGGAATGTTGGTATGGGCTTCGTCTCCGGGCACCGTCCATCTGTTCTTAAATTCTTTGGGCATTGCATCCAGATCGGAGTACTCGCTTTTGAATACAGGGTCCAGGCGGACTACATTTCCGAAAGAGTAGGTCATGAAGACATTTAATCTGAAATTCTTGTATGAAAAGATATTTCCGAAACTTCCCGTAATGGTGGGATCGGTAGGACCTTCGTATTTCAGGAAACCTTTTTTCATCGATTCCTGGAAATTGATTTCTGTGATGGTTATCTCTCCGTTTTCATTGATAAAAGTAGGTAGCCCGTCTTCATTCAAACCTTGGAAAGGGATTGAAAACAGTGCACGTACGGGATACCCTTTTTCGGCAAATCCCATTCCGGAGATGAGGCTCATTACTCGTGCTTTAGAGTCCAGTTCGGTTATTTCATTCTTGGATTTTGAGAAGATAAAATCCGTAGTCCACTGAAAACTCTTTGTCCGTATGTTTTTGGTAGACAAGGTCAGTTCGAATCCGCTTGACTTCATAGAAGCCACATTGGCGTATTTCATTCCTTGTCCGCCACTACCTTGTGTATTGATGACTCCGATCAGGTCATAATTATTACGGGTGTAATAGTCTGCACTAAGATTGATCCGATTGTCGATAAAGCCGAAATCAACACCGATATTGAATTCATGCTTTTTTTCATAAGTCAGTTCGCTGTTTTCCAAATCTTCTATTTGCAAGCCCGATTCTTTTACATCGGCGAAAGGGCGGTAAGGGGAGTAGTTGCGGTATACCACACGGGAGTTGGTAACAAAGGCGGGGCCTCTGTCGGCAGTCAGACTATAAGAAGCCTTTAGCGTAAAGTGCGACAAGGCCGGAGTCAGTTTCTCAAAAAACTCTTCTTCATGCATGTTCCATGCTAAGGCCGCGTTCCAGGTAGGCAGCCAGCGAGCCGACCGGGCTTTTCCCAATCTGTTGGAACCTTCATAGCGGAGCGTTCCGGTGGCTGTATATTTTCCCATATATGAGTAGGTTGCCATACCGAAGAAGGCAAGGTTCCGGGAATAGGTCAGGTCATTGTAGTAGTATTGGTTATTCTGTTCTATTCCTTGCTTGAATATCAGGTAATCGTAAAAAGGCACCCCTCCTTTTTCATATTGGTAGCCCCAGCCTCTTGACCAGTATTGGGTACGGTCGGCCGAGTTCGCTTCTGTTCCGGCAAACAGGTTCATAATATGTTTGTCCTTGAAGCTGGTGTTATAGCTCAGGCTGGCTCTGAAGTCATATCCGAACAACTTGTATTCGTTTTTATCGAAGATACCTCCTTCCGGTAATACGACTACGGGAAGTGAGTTCGGAAGATCCGGATTTTTGTATAGGAGCGGATTCTTATCGAGTATGGTTGCATCTCCTGCGGCACGATATGCCTCGGGTTGATTAGAGTTCTCTTTTATAAGATGATCTTGTGAGGTCATCTGATATTTTACTGCACCTACAACTTTAGCTTCCAAGCCTTTGATGATTTTCCAATTCAGTTCACCCTGGAATTTGAGATCTACCACATCCAGATCGATGTAGTTTTTGTCCAATTCATTCAGAATGTTGAAAGGGGCATAGTTTCTGGTATAATATACCAGTCCGTTTTCATCTTTCAGAGCTAATGTTCTTGATGTATTCAGCGCATAGCTGTATGGGTTGATGTCAAAGTCGCGCCTAACCTCTCCGCTCACTACATCTATCTCCTGGCTCAATGTTCCGGGAGCTTTTTGTTTTCTGTAAGAACCGTTGGAAAGCAGCGTCAACGTCAGATTGTCGGACAGGTTGAAGGAAGCATTGGCATTGGCTGTATATCTTTTGACCGAGCTTGCTTTGGTCCAGCCCGGATCATTATAGATACTGATCGAACCGTAGTACTTCGCTTTTTCCGTACCGGAACTGATACTGATCGAGTGATTCATGGTGATGTTGTTATTAAACAATTCGTCAAACCAGTTCGTGTTTCTCATTTCGGCCATCTGAAGGTATCTGGCACGTGCTTCGGGGGTATTTTCCAGTCCCCATGTCTGGGTCTTCGGATTATAATCGTTGATGAGCTGGTACATCTTTCCATAAACTCCGCTATTGGAGGCCCGGTAAGTATCAGAGAAGATCAGCCAGCCTTTTTCTGCCATTTCATTGTAAACACCCATCTGTTCCTGCGAATCCATTATGTTGAAATCGTTATAGTTAGGTTTCAGGCGGGATGTGAATTCACCGGTATAGTTGATCCGGCTGACACCGGCCTGCCCTCTCTTTGTGGTGATTACTACTACGCCCGCCATGGCTCTGGCACCGTATATGGAGGTAGCCGAACCGTCTTTCAGGATTTGAAAACTTTCGATATCGTCGGCACTCAATCCGGCTATTGCAGAACTGATCAAGGTGACGGCGTCGCCGGAAGACAGGTCATCGGCGTTGATTTCAACGGCATCTTCCATGACAACGCCATCGACTACCCATAGCGGTTTGGAACTGCCGTAGATAGAGGTGGCACCGCGTACACGAATCTTCGGGGCAGTGCCGAAAGTACCGGACACATTCTGTACGGATACTCCTGCGGAGCGTCCTTCCAGTGCGCGGCTTACATCGGGTATACCGTCCAGGCGGGCATCTTCTGCTTTCAGTCTGTCGGTTGCACCGGTAAACAGGCGTTTGTCTACTTTTGTCATACCCGTCACGACCACTTCGTCCAGAATCTGCGAATCGGAGTTAAGAACCACCTTTATCGTCCCCTCTTTGATCGGGAGTTCTTTGGTCTCCATTCCGATGTAGGAGACGATCAGGGTTTTTGCCTTTTCCGGAATGTTTATCTGGAAGTGGCCGTCGAGATCGGTGACTGTCCCGACTGTTTCATCCTCTTTAAACCGGATGCTCACCCCTGGCAGACTTTCCCCTTTATCATCTACCACAATACCCGACGCCTGTTTCACTTTCCCTTTCTCGGGAGCTTTACGGGGTTTGAATATCTGGATGTATTTGTCTTTTATTTCATAACTAAGAGATTGTCCTTTCAAAATGATCTCCAATGCTTCATTGATCGATTTATCCTGGAAACGAACGGTTATCTTCCGTCCCAGATCTACATCATTCACATTGAACCATAGGGAATAGGTGGTTTTTGCTTTTAGTTGTTCCAAAGCTTCTTTTACTGTTACGTCTTTCAGATCGAGAGAGAAGTTCTTCTCCTGAGCGGAAATGACCTGTGCACAGATTAAAAAACAGGTGATTAAAGCCATTTTCATAAGGGCTTTCCATTCTTTTACATACATCGGCGCTATTATTAAATTATGATTGATTATTTTCTTGATATAATTATTTCATCTCCATCGATCGTGTAATACAGATTGTTGTTGGCGGCCATGATGTCCAGTATCTCTGTAATCGTTTCGTCGTTTCGGAAATCGCCATAGAAGCGTTCGGTGCTCAGTTGGCGGTCTTTTATTTCGATTTTTACATTGAATGCCCGTTCCAGATCACGTACAATCTGACTTAGCGGTTCTTCGTTGAAGAAGAGGGTGTTTCGTATCGTTACGCTTGGAACCCGTATGGATGCCGTGGGTTGCCCGGTGACATTGCTCGGGATAACATCCAATATTTCCTGTTTCGGATGTGTCCACATGGCATAACTTTTGGCATCTACGTTTTTCACGGTAACCCGGTTTTCCTTTTTGTTGATGACTGCCTGCTGGTTGGGGATAAGCAGCACGTTTCTTACATTGTTTTCGATATTTCCGACATTCAGGCTACCTTCTACCAAAGTAACCCGTGCACTTTCATCTTCCTTATAAGATTTAAAGTTGAATTTGGTACCGAGTACTTTAATCTTTACCTTTCCGGAAAGTACACTGAACGGGAGTTTCTTATTTTTGGTGACCTCAAAATAGGCTTCGCCGTCCAGAGAAACATTCCGGTTGGAATGACCGAAACTTTCCAGATAAGATAACCGGCTTCCGGAATTCAACCATACAGAGGTTCCATCGGGTAAAGTAACTTTAGATTTGGAGCCATAAGGGATTTCAATTGTTTGTGCCAGGCGAGAGTCTGATGAGCCGGAGCGGGCTATATAGTAGGAACCTGCACCCAGCCCGAATGCTATGGCAAAAACGGCTGCATACCGCATCCAGGAGCGGGGCACGGAATATCGCCTGCTTTCTTTCTGCTTTAGACCGGTCTTTCTGGCGAAGCCGGCATAGGCATCTCCGATTTGTGAGGAGAAGAATTTCTTGTTTTGAGAGATGCGCAATCCTTTTATCAACAGATAATACTCTTTGTACACCTGCTTGTTTTCTGCGCTGTTTTCATACCATGCTTTCAAAACAGCCTCTTCCTCTTTGGATATCTGCTTGGAGAACTGCCTGTTGATAAGATTAAAAATATCGATGTCATTGTCCATACTTGTCGCCTTTTATAAGTAGGACGTCCGGGAAATACAGTAGGGTAGTGAGAAAAGAACTTTTTTCGATAAAAGTTTTCTTTTTTATCGAAAAAAGTATCACGAAGCTTGTTTAATGCGGATTTTACTGATTAAAAAGATAGAAATATAAGGCTGTAATGGTGAGGAGGTAATCTTTCAGTTCCTCTCTGAATAGGCTGAGTGCTTTTTTGATGTGGTATTTCACCGTATTGACGGAGATGTTCAGCTCATTAGCTATTTCGGCATAGCTCTTGTTTCCATACCGGCTCAGC
>NZ_HF991125.1:32844-36294 GCF_000432295.1 Bacteroides sp. CAG:189 | reverse complement strand
CAGCAGGAATACTTTTTTGCATTCTTCGGGCATCGATTGGATGATTTCTTCTATTTTCTTTTCCAGTTCCGATAAGACGATCTGTTCGAACATCTCTTGATCCGGGATGTAACAGCTCGACGAGCCGATTTCACTTTCAAGGCTGAATACTTCCGCTTCTCTGGACCGGCTTCGTAAGTAATCGATGCATTTATTGTGAACGGAGGTGAGCAGATAGGATTTTACAGAAGTTGAAATGATCAGTTGTTCTCTTTTTTCCCAAATAGACATCATTACATCTTCCACTATGTTCTGGCTGATATAGTAATCTTCTACATATTCATACGCAATAGCGCCCATCAAGGCATAATAATGATCAAAAATGAATTTATATGCATGATGGTCCCCTTCTTTGAGCTTCTTTATCAGTTGCGCATTGTGCATGAAAAAACGGTCTATTGAGGTTTGTTTATATTTCTAACAGGCTTAATCCTACTCCTTTCACGGTTTTGATATTTACAGACGGATCTTCCGCGAACAGCTTTCTTAGTTTGGTGACAAATACATCCAGGCTGCGTGAAGCGAAGTAATCGTCCTCCGTTCCCCAGAGTTTTTCAAGGATGGTTTCGCGTTTCACTACTTCGCCTTTCTTTTCGCAAAGCATTTGCAATAGTTTTGTCTCGCGGGCTGTCAGTGTTTTATTGGTACCCGATGCGTGTTTCAGGGTAGCATGCTCTGCATCCAGCGTATAGTTCTTTCCTATTTGATAGATACCTTCCGCCATGACCGGTGTTTTCGGGGCCGGTGTTGCGGCGGGTGCTTTCTGCTTCATTTTCATTAAAGCCTGTACGTGTGCATTCAGCTCTTCGGGGAGAAACGGCTTTTTCAGGTAGTTGTTGACTCCCAATTCGTAACCTTTCACCACATCCTTGGGTGAAACACGTCCCGAACTGAAAAGGATAGGGGTATCCGGATCGGTTTCACGAATACGTTTTACCATCTCGTAACCATCCATAACCGGCATTTCGATGTCCGAAACGATTACGTCCGGTTGCCATTCCTGCCACACTTTCAGTCCTTCTTCTCCATTGGCGGCATCTTTTATTTCGTATCCGCCGATCATGTCTTCAAGTCCTCCCCGGATGATGTATCTCAGGTTGGCATCGTCTTCAACCAATAATAACTTTATCATGCTGTTTCTCCGTTATGTTGTGGAATGTTTATCGTAAATTTGCTGTATTCTCCTTCTATGCTTTCCAGCTTTACGCTGCCGTGGTGTGCTTCGACGACATGCAGGACATAGTTCAGCCCGAGTCCGAAACCGGAAGCACCTCCTTTGCGGTTGCGTATCACGGCCGAAGCGCGTTCGAATTTCTCGAAAATCTTTCCTTGCTCTTTCAAGGGGATGCCCATACCGTTGTCTGTTACGCTGATATGGGTATATCCGTCGGTGGAGGCAGAAGAGGATATTTTTATCTGCACACTCTCACCCGAATATTTGATGGCATTGTCTATCAGGTTACTGAGGGCCTCTTTTAGGAATTCTTCGTCAGCGTATGCTTTTTCTTCTTGCAGGTCAAGAACAAATTCCACTTGCTTTTCTGCCTTGGCGGTGAACTTCTCGATCAGGTCTTCGATGATCGGGCGCAGTTCCACTTCTGTTTTCTCAAGTAGCAGTTTTCCTTCTTCCAGTTTCGATAAGGTCAGTACTTTGTTGACCAATGCCAGCAGATGTTCCTCTTCGTCTTCCATGATGTCGAAGTACTTCTCTTTCCGTTCCGGCTTATCGTCGAGTTTTCCACTGCGCAGGATACGTGTGCCCATGAGGATGGAGCTAAGCGGTGTTTTCATGTCATGAATCATGGCATACGAGAAGTCTTCACGTATTTTGGCTATTTTGTTTTGTTTCGCAATCACTTTGATTTGTTGCACCAGGCAATAGATGACGATGAACAGAAGGAGTACGGTTCCTATAAGGAACATACGCATCTGCAGGATGATCATTTTATAAGGATTTTCAATGGTAGCCTGTATACCTTTGGAGAAATCTTCCCGGATAGGGTAGATTTGTGTCTGCATCTTGCTGTGGAGCCGGACGAGATTGTTGTCCTCCGCGAAATCTTCTACGTATTTGTAATGGGCAGAGTCTATTGCAATGGAGTCGATGCGGAAGCGAAGCTTTCCCAGATTGATTTTATCCAGTTCTTCCCGATAACATGAATCCAGTAGTTGATAATCGAGCGGAATGTTGTATTGGTGATGAATGCAATGCAAAGCGGTCACCAAAATCAATCTGTCGGCCAAATCATTCTTTGCACGTACTTTGGTAGAATCGAGCTGGAGTACGGTGCCATTGGGGATATTGTTTTTAAACCGATCGCTGGTCCGTGAGGACTCCTGTAACTGCGCTTCCAGGAAAGCGTTGTTTATTTTGTCGTATAATTCATTCTCCAACAGATGGTAGGAGTTGGAAAACCACATTCCCTGTAATGCCATTACCGCAAGGATGGCAATGACAGTAATATAACGAAATAGCGGTTTATTCATACTTTTGTCTTTTAATTTGCTGGCAAATATAACAAATTTCTTCGTTAACGTAACGTTAACCTAACGATAACGTTGTAATAACATTCTTTTTGCAAGCCGCGCCTTACCTTTGTATCATCCGGAATCAGTGATAGGACTGTATGAAGAGTGAAATGTTCCGGTCGGTAGGATCAGAAAGAATGCGATGAGAGAAGACGATACGGAATATGAAAAATCTCCGGTGACTGTGAGCCGTGGCATGAGTGGGACGCAAATCACACTTTGCATGGTTTCATGCGCTTATTCGTTCATAATGTATGAATGGGTTCGCGCACTCTTTTTTCTGCTTTTCTCTAAAAAAGGGAAACGGTCGGTTTCTTTCAGGATGAGAGGACGTTGCCTGTCTGCCCGTTGTCTATGTTGTGAATATCTGCGTGTATGGCAATATGTGGTCGTTTCCTTGATGCCTGCTGTTCTTCTGGGCGTGATTCCTTTGTTTTATGCTTTGCTCTCCGGCAGATATCTGTTACTCCCGGTTGCTGTCCTGTTTCTATTGATGGGGGCGAATGATTATAAGACTGTCTGGCTGCTTCGATATTTTGAGGCGGGGCATTGGGTAAAAACGACCCTGCACCCCCGGGATGCTGATAACAGATGATAGCATGACGGGGATGCAGGGGGATGAATTATCTTCTCATAAACTTGATGGTAGTTGTTTTCGTTTTGGCGATATACAGGCCGGCATGCAAGTGTTGTACGCTAATATGACTTTCACTTGAAGTGAGCAGGGGCATACCTACACTGTTGTATATAGTCACGGTTTCCTGTTCCGGGTTATTGATGAATCCGTTGAGGTATCCGATTCGGGCGGTGGCTGCGCTGTTTTTTATGCCTACCGGTAATTTGGATGCATAATCGTAATATACGTTCGGGTTCAGCAGATAA
>NZ_HF991125.1:0-32827 GCF_000432295.1 Bacteroides sp. CAG:189 | reverse complement strand
GTTCAGCAGATAAGCTGCTGCGTTCTTTAATAGATTGACGGCATTTGTATTGAACAATGTATAGCTGTCTCCTTCGTTGCTTAATCCGATAAGTAGATATTTGGCAGAATTGTCGAGGTTCAGTTCGTGTATATGAACTTTGGCATCGTCTCCGTCAATGGTAGCTAAAGTATGGTTGGCTGTTTCCATTGGAACCGTCCAGCTTGTACCGGTAAAAGGTGCTGAGACATATTGGAATGCGTTGATTACCGTGCTGGGTTGGGCAAGCAATTCCAATTTATCACCGTCGAAAGCTACGTTGGTAAAGATCGGATGGTTTTGCAAAGTTACATCCACATTGCTGTGCATGCGGCCTATTTCCGTATTGTTCGGTGTGGACCAGCTCCATCTGTCTTTGCTATAAGTAAAGGCTTTCAGGTTCAGAATAGGTTTTATGCCTGCCAGATCCGAAGTAGCTACGCCGATCGGGTTATTACCGGCAACACTGGCATGTATCACAATCAGATCGTAATTCCGGTAGTAGGCTTCCATATCTGCCGGTTTAGTTGCCGAGGCATCGAGGAACTGTACGTCATAATCGGCAAAAGCGGATAGAAGCAGACCGTCGTAAGAGGCTGCGGCACCGGTAGCGGTCAGCATGCCTACTGCAATTTTATCTGAAACGATCGCATTTACCGTATATACTGCTTTGCTCCCGTCTTGTGCGGTAACTTCGATGGACAAGGGGCCGTTGGCAAAATTATGTGGATTGCCGCTTTCAAAGTCGGCACTTGCCAGGCTTGAGTTGAGCAGGAAAGTGACAGGCCATTCGCCTGGAATTGTTCCTTTGACGAACTGACAGGTGATTGTTTTGGCTTCATTGTCCACAATGGCTTTTTTTCCGTTGATTGTTGCACTTTTAATCGTATTATCCGGGCTCTTGCTGTTACCGTCGTCGTTGGAAAGAAGTTCGGTTGTAGCCGCCAGATAAGCGATGCGCGGACTTCCGCCGCCGGTAAGTGTCATCGGGTTCAGGCTGCCGCCGATCTGATAAAGATCTTCTCCGGCAGTAGAAATGGTTACTTTGCGGTAGATACGGAACGATTTGGTTCCGATGGAGGCGGGTATGATGACTCCCTCGCCACCGCTGCGAACCGGAGGCAGTTCGGCTTCTTCATATCCGATAATCGATTGGGTGTCAAAGCTCAGCCCGTCAGAGAACAGGATGATGATACCGCATCCGGAGTCGAGGTCTGCACTGGTTCCGTTCACTTTGACAGAAGCAATATTTTTTTCCGAGCTTTTTTCTGTCAGTGTTCCCTGAATATAGTAGTCATCGCTGGATATATACATGAACGTGTAATTGCCGGAGGTTTCATAGACTCCGTTTTTACTGGTTGTATTCATCATCTTGCTGTTCGAAGCGGAGAAGATCATCTCGTCTATGCTGCCGGCATTGATGGTATATTTGCTGTCGGTAGTAATCAGTGTACCGGTTTGGGCATTTGAAGAAGATTTACCGTCAAAATCTCTTCCTAAGTCCACGCAGGTAGTGGTGAACGAATAGGTACCGGTTTTGAAACTCCATACGCTGCCCGGTGTTGTACCTAAAGTGTTGGTTGCATCCACCCGCCAGTAGTAAGTTTGGTTCATTTCCATCTCTCCTTCAAAAGTGAAAGAGGTGGTAGTGAGGTTATTGGCCACTTCTGTCAAGTTGGCTGCATCAGCGCCAAAGAAGAGACTGTAAGAGACATCTCCCGCCCATGGGCCGGTTTCGTTTTCCCATGAAAAATCGACCGAGGTATAAAAGCGGGATACCTCGTTTACGGCAGGAGAGGGAGTATGGCTCTGGTGGGGTATTTGAGGTTCTCCTTCCGTAGCGGTTTTTAGAATTTCCGAGGGAGTCGAAGCATCCAATCCGGCTTTTTGGGTGATGAGACGGAAATGATAAGTTTGGTCTACTAACAGGTTTGTGGCATTGTAGGAAGTGGCATCGGCTTGCAGGGTGGCACAAGTAGTGAACGTTGTTCCGCCGTCGATCGATTGTTCCAATACGATCTGGTCACTTTCCGTAGCATTGTTTTTCCAAGACAGGTTGATCGATGTTTTCGTACGGCCGGTCATTTTCAGATCCGAAGCGCAGCGTACGTAGGCTGCTGTGGGCTTGTCAATGCTGTTGAAGTAATTCTCAATGTTCGGATATCCGTTTGCTCCCAATTGGAGTGCATCCGATGCGTCGTTTTTGTCCAGCCCGTTTGCGTCCTCCCACCAATCGGGTATTCCGTCATTGTCTGTATCCGGTGCTTTGGGGCCTTTACTGATCACTCCGATGTAATTGTATATCTCGTTTTCTCTTTCGTGAACGATTAGCTTTCCTTTTTTTCCATAAGATAGTAATTCGTCGATCATAAACTGATCTACGGCTGTGCGTGCAGGCAAGGAAGCACCTACTGATGCCACTACCTTATCCAGTGCCTCTTGGGGAGACAGGATGCCTCCTGAAATTTCGGGATGTACTTTCGGGATACCGGTGAATGCGCTACGTTCGTTGACGAAGCCGGCATTGCCGTAATCAGAGTTGGTGGTGGCTCTTCCATCCAGAACTCCGTCTTTGTTCGTGTCTACGAAGTCATTGTTGTGATATAACTGGAACGTGGGTGTTGCCCGGGTAAAAGGACTGGAACTGTTGGGGCCGGCGATGAAATAGTTACCTTCCAGCCATGCCCATGAAGAGGCTTCCGTATCGCCTAAGATATAACCGTTGCCACCTCCCCAGTTATAGATTACATTGTTGATAAACTGGTTCAATCCTTTTACTTTCGGATTACGGGTTTTGTTGTCGATGTACAGGCAACCGATGATAGAGACCCCGTTGTTGGTCTGGATCAGACCGCCGGCAGAGTGGGACATGATTCCTTGCCCCATAATCGAATTTTGGATCGTGATATCACCCGGCTCGGTTCCCTTGCCGTCCCAGTTGATGGAAAAGTTCTCATCCAATCCCCAGGCTACAGACAGATGGTCGAAGATCATATTCTGTCCGTTGGCTATGCCGGCGGCATCTTTCCCGGAAGAACCTTTGTCTTTGCCCATGTAGATGCGCAGATAGCGAACGATCAGGTTGCTGGCTCCCGAAAAGGAGACACCGTTTCCATGGATGATAATGCCATCGCCCGGTGCTGTTTGCCCTGCTATGTAGGAATTACCACTGAAGACGAGGCGTGATTTCAATTTGATTTCACCGCATACGTCAAAAACGATGTAACGTCCGGGTTGGCTTATGGCATCACGCAATGAGCCGGGGCCGGAATCGTCCAGATTGGTCACATGATATATTTGCGGATTGGCAACCGCACGTGCACCTGTGGCATAGCGCCCGAATCCTTCAGCTCCGGGAAAAGCCAATTGTTGGGCTTGCAGGGATACTGATACAACATTTATCAGTAGAAACAACGATAATAGAAGTAATTTGTTTTTCATTGTACTGTTAATCTAAATTGTTATAAAAAATGATTTAAGCAAAAGGTGCGGGCTATAAACTAACCGGTTATTGATTAGTAAATATGCCAACATGCAAATAAACGGCAAAAAAAAGAAATGGCAAATGTGAGAAATGATACTATTAGTATTGATTTTGACCATTTTGTGCACATTGAGTTATTTTTACCTCGATATAAAACAGAATATCACCTTGTTTTTATCCCCCTTCACCGCCTTCACCTTTTCCGGTCAATCGGCTTATTCATCGGTGTTTGGAGGTGAAGCCCCATTCTGTTTTTTTTATGTATTGTGCAAAAGCCCCTTACGAACGGTGCGTACAGATTGTATGAACAATGCCTGGCGGAGGTAAGCACCGTGCTTACGATTGCTGATGTGCCGTGTTATTTTCTTCGGTGGCGCTTCACCCCGTATGGCCGATGAACAGGGAGATTGACCGGAAAAGGTGAAGACGGTGAAGGGGGCAAAAACTGGTTGAATGAGCGAATTATTGTAGTGTGACGTCGCGGTTCACTACCGATTGCATGGTGCTTCACTGCCGGTTGCATCACAATAGATTGCCGGTTGCATATTACCAATAAGCGACTATGATTTTTCTTTTTTTTTGAACGATGTATTAACCCGGCATCAATTATCTCTGACCGGAAAAAATAAGGTGAACTCACTGAATTTATTTTCAATACTTTCCAAACTTACTTTACCGTTATGCGCCGTCATCACTCGCTGCACGTAGTTCAACCCCAACCCGAAGCCACCGGCATTGCTTCGTTTGCCGGCATCGGCCCGTTCAAACTTGTCGAATATTTTATTTTGTTCTTTGAAGGAGATTCCTAAACCGTTGTCGTGCACTTTTATTTTTGTGTAATTACTTTCTTCTTCACATACGATGTCTATTTTCACCGTTTCACCGGAATATTTGATGGCATTGTCTATCAAGTTACTAAGAATCTCGCGTAAGCAAAAGGCATCCGCATATACAGAATTACAGTGATGAAATGCTTTTGAAAATTCTACGGGCTTGTGGGTTTTTAGTCGGAACTTCTCTATAAGGTCGTCGATGAGAGGTTCCAGCACGACTGTTTCTTTGTGCAGTTGCAATTCGTCCTTTTCTATTTGAGTCAATAAGATGACGCGATTGGACAGTGTGAGCAGATGATTGCATTCATCGGAAATGGCTTGCAGGTATTTTTTCTTTTTTTCCGCTTGTTCTTCCAGTTTGCCTGTGTTTAATATATGTGCACCCATGAGGATGGTATTCAGTGGTGATTTCATGTCATGAATCATTGCATAGGTGAAATCTCTCTGAAATAGTGCGAGACGGCGTTGCATAAATATCATCTTTACCTGATAGAATACGCAACAGGCAATGAGCAGGAACATAAGCCCCAGTGAAAGAAGCAAGGGCCATAAGGGCATTAATATAAGTACTTGGGGTGAAGACAGCCTTCCTTGTATCACCTTGCTGCTGTCATTGTTCAGAGGGATGAAGCGGGTTGCCAGGTCTGAAATCCTCGCTGCATGGCCGGGGCAGGTACTTTCTTCTGTTTCTCGATCGGGGTAGGTTAATATGTCTATACAGGTGGGGCGGGTGATGCCCGCTTCGTATAGGCGTGCAGTGAATGCCGAATCCATATATTGCAAAGAGAAAGGGGCGGGAGTGGCACAGGAATTTATAGCTTCGAGCATCTTGAGCGCAGAGCGCAGTGTGTAGTTTGCATCTATCGAGTTATACTGATGAAAAACATACACCCTTGTTGCGGGCGATTGGGTTCGGGCTGCTTCCTCTTTTTGTCTTCGGGCAAAGGGTGTGAGGCCGGTTTCGGGATAGTTCAGTATCTCCTTTTTCTCGTCGCTTGCCATATACTGTGGGAACTGGTGATATCCCACTTCCTTGAAGAAAGCCTCTTCGAAATAGGTGTTTACCTCATGCTTTAGGGTCGTATATCCGGTGTGATACAGAAAGCCGAACCAGATAGCCAGTAATAAAAAAGTTCCTGTCAGGCTTATTATCGATAGTATTCTGGAAGAACGTTGTTTCTTTTCCTGACTCTTGCGGGCTGCTTCTTTGGCTGCCGTTAGAGTGTCTTCGGTCATACCGAGCAAAGTATTGCTTTCATTTTCTATTGCTTGCCATTGCTCCAATTCCATTTTCTTCTGAATGCCGGTAACCGGGGTAGCCATGTTTTCGGCCAATTTATAAAAAGATTTTTCTTGTGCTTTGATCGATTGTTGTTGGCGGATGATCCGTTTTATCTGAGAAATGATACTGTATATAACTACGATCATCAAGCCGAATGTCAATAGATAGAATAAGGAGATTTTTTCCAAGATGAGCGTATAAGGAGAAACGATAATGGCTTGTACGGCTATTTGATTGCTGCGGTCGATGAAGAACGGTTCGGATTTCAATACCCCTACTTTCCGGTCGAATGTAGGGTTGGTGCTGTCTAATATCCGATTGATGCCGTTATTTATTTTATTGATTACGACTTCGCTGTCTATATTGTCTATTTTCAGTTTCTTTCTCAATACGGTGGCTAATTCGTCGATAGGGAACTCCACTTTGTATTCTGTTTTTAATATTTGAGCCAGATCCTCGTTTGTTCGCAGATTCTGTTCATCTTGCGAAAGTTTGGAGTTTGGTGCGGTAGGTATGTAGGCGATGGTTGTACCATCGGGATAGGGAAGTTGGTTGGCCAGATTATCGTTGGTTTCGTAAAAGGCAATGGCAAAGTTTTTATTTACGGTAAGTTGCATGGCTTCCATGTTGCTCCGGTAGGCATAGAAGAGTCCTCCGATTTGCAGGATAAGAGTGATGATGAGGCCTATAATCGTAATGATCGTAACTTTTCGGATACGCATGGTCTATATTTTTGTTGCAAAGATAGCATTTTATTTATTTTCTGCTGGTCGGTGAAATAATCCTGCTTGTCGATTTTGCTTTTAAAGGTGTTATGTACATGCTATCTTTGATTATCAATAAATTAAATAGGATTATGAAAACAAATTTTAAAATCGCTTGGCTTATCGCTTTACTGGCGGGTATGCCTCTTTTATTATCAGCACAAGAAAAAGACCGTTCTTCGTTACCGCGTGAAGTTCTTTCGCCCGAGAAGGTAGCCAAACGCGAAACGGATGAGATGAAAAAACAATTGCAACTGACAGAGAAGCAGTATAAGAAAATCTATAAACTTAATCTGAAAGAACAGAAGAAACGGTTTAGTGCGATGCAGAATTCCGAACGGCAGGGGCCGCCTATGGGTAGACCTCACGGTACGGGTGAAGGACGTCCGCCGATGATGGGTGGAGAACCGCCGATGATGGGTGGAGTAGGGCCGGATAGAGGTGAAAGTTCTCAAAGGGAGGATAAAGCTGAGGAAATCCAAGAAGCAGTGGCTGCCAAAGAAAAAAAGATAAAGAAGATATTGACAACAGAACAATATGAAAAATGGCAGGAAATAGGTGCCAAGCATAAAAACAGGCATTCCGGACATTCTGTTATGAAGGAAAAAGACAATTGATAAAGAATGAGAGCGTATCCGAAAATTCGGGCACGCTCTCATTCTTTTTGTTTAAGCAGGTCTTTATTTCTTCTTTTTATAGTATATCCATATGACTGCTATTACTCCAATAAGCAATAATATCAGTGCGCCATAGGCAATCCCCTCTGTCACATGCAGGCTCTGCGGATCAAAACGCATCTCGATCGTGTGTGTGCCGGCCGGAACATTCATGGCACGCAAAATATAATTAGCACGGGCTATATCCGCCGGCTGGCCGTCAACGGTTACCTGCCATCCCGGCTGATAATAGATTTCGGAGAATACGACCACACCGTCTTTGGGAGAAGAAGTCTCATATATCAAGTGGTTAGGCTTGTAGCTGACAAGTTTGACGGTACTTGCTGAGTCGACTTTCAAGCCTTCGGTCACCCCTTTCAGGATATCTTTAAATTTGACATCGACGATGGCCGTATTTTTCAGGTCTACTTTACCTACGGCATCGATCTCTTCGTTGGCATTGTCAACGTATTGCACTTTGTCGACGAACCAGGCATTACCGTACGCGTATGGATTCAGAATAGGAGCCGTTTGTCCTTGCTGGTTGACAGGGAAAATGAAATACTTCGTATTCAGCATGTTCAATACCTGGAACTTGCCGGCATCTACACTGTCCATTTCTCCACCGGACGCTGCTACCTCCTTAAAGGCTGCTTGCATTTCGGGTTTGATATGGTGGTCTATCATTTCCTGATAACGGCGCAATTTGGCGGCATGGTATCCACCGACGCTTTTGTGCCAGTAAGCAGTGTTGTTTTCGTCAAATGTGGAAGTGGCAAAGTTTAGTACCCGGTAATCCAAACTCTTGTCTTGCAGAATCAGTTCATCGGCTTTTGTCTTGTTAAATGTTTCTGTCCGAATGGAACGGGGTACAAACTGGTCATCATGGAGATAACGTTTGTTGACGGTCCACATATCCCCCAAACAAAGCAGCGCAATGCCCGCGATGGTAAATGATTTGCGCAACTTGCCCGTTGCATAAAGCCAAAGCAACACACAGCCGATGGCTATGATGATAAAGCTGCGCAGGGCATCGGCACTGACAAGTGCTCCGCGCATGTCTGTAAGGCTGGCCAAAATGCCGGAAAGTTCGTTAGCAGGTATCATCTGCTGGTCGACGGCATTTTGAAGCATCTGAACCTCCCGGGCAGATACAAAACCGGAATTGAGACTACTGGGGGCTATGAACAGCAGTAAGGCAACGCCGGCAGTCAGTACGAAACTAATGCCGAATGCTTTTTTATCTTTCTTCCATATGCCGGGCTCTTCTAAAATGCGCTTTAAGGCAAAGATGGCCAACAGGGGTATTGTGAACTCTGCAATGACGAGAATAGACGATACTGCACGAAACTTGTTGTACATCGGGATATAATCGATGAAAAAGTCCGTCAACGGCATAAAGTTCTTACCCCATGACAGGAGGATGGAGAAGAGTGTTGCTCCGACCAATGCCCATTTCAGAGGCCCTTTTACGATAAAGCATCCTAAGACGAACAGGAATAATACGAATGCGCCTACATAGACGGGGCCTGCTGTCCAAGGTTGGTCACCGAAATATTGCGGGAACGAACTATATAATCCGCCGTACATCGGGTTTGCTTTTTTCATGGCCGTATCGCTTTGGTTGAGGACAGCGCCGGAAGAACCACCTTTAAAGTTGGGAACAAGCAGCGTCCATGTTTCTCCGATACCATAACTCCAGTTTGTAATGTAATCGCGGTCTAATCCGCTACTGGTCTGTTTGGCTGCATCCCCGGTTTGAACCAGTTCGCTTTTACTGCGCATGGTTTCTTTACTGTATGTGTAAGTGTGGTAAAGATTGGTAATATTGGTTGCCACACCGACAAGGGCCGCCACTATTAATATGGCACTTGCCTTGAAGAACTTCGGTAGTGTTTTGTTGCGCCATGCGTCTTCAAAGTAAGCCCCTACAAAAAAGAGGATGACGAACAGGAAGTAATAAGACATCTGTACGTGGTTCGATGTAATCTGTAGGGCAATAAAGACGGCAGTGACAATACCACCTAATAACAGACGCCCCCGGTAGGCAAGGACCATACCGGCCAGAGTAGGCGGTATGTAAGCAAGAGTGATGAACTTCCAGAGGTGTCCGGCGGATATTAATATGAAAAAGTAGGAGGAGAATGCCCACATGATTCCTCCTAATCCGGCAAGCCAGGCCGGTATGCCGAATGCTCGCAGCAAGATGTAGAAACCGAGCATCAGAATAAATGTCAGGCTGACATAATTGGGTAGAAACAGCTGATACACTTTCTGTACCCACTGCAATGGTTTACTCGTGTCGTAAGAGGGGGCTATCTGATAGGTTGGCATACCGCCGAAGATGGAATTTGTCCAACGGGTACGTTCGCCTGTCTGTTCGTAGTACTCTTTGGCTTCTTGTCCGGCACCGGCACCGGCAGCAATATCATGCTGGAACAAAATGCGGTTCTCTATGTCCGCCGGAAAAAAGTAGACGAAGGAAATCAGAATAAATGCCAGAATGGCAATGAGGTCGGGAAGAAATTTTTTCATTTACAATTTGACGATTTACGATTTACAATTGAAATTTGTATCATTTACGATTTGACGATTTACGGGTTCAGATGTTGATATCCAAAGGCTGTTATCAATCGTAAAATCGTAAATCGTCAAATTGAAAAATTAATAGCGATAGTGATCCGCTTTATATGGACCGTCTACCGATACGCCGATATATGCAGCCTGTTCGGGAGTCAGTTTTGTCAGTTTCACACCTATCTTCTCAAGATGCAGACGAGCTACTTCTTCATCAAGATGCTTAGGCAAACGGTATACATTGATATCGTATTTTTTGTTGAACAATTCGATTTGTGCCAATGTCTGGTTAGTGAAAGAATTGCTCATTACAAATGACGGATGCCCCGTTGCACATCCTAAATTTACCAGACGTCCGTCGGCCAGCAGGATGATGCTGTGACCGTCAGGGAAATAATACCGGTCTACCTGTGGTTTGATATTTACACATTTGATACCGGGGTAGTGTTTTAATGCATCCACTTGTATTTCGTTGTCGAAGTGTCCGATATTGCAGACGATAGCCTGGTCTTTCATCTGTTCCATATGGTCGATACGGATAATGTCGATATTACCGGTAGTCGTTACAAATATATTTCCCTCTTTGCACGCGTCTTCCATAGTTACTACTTCGAAGCCTTCCATAGCCGCTTGTAAAGCACAGATCGGATCTACTTCCGTTACCAAAACACGCGCTCCGTACGAACGCATGGAGTGTGAGCAGCCTTTTCCTACATCCCCATAACCGCAAACTACTACCACTTTGCCGGCAATCATCACGTCTGTTGCGCGTTTGATACCGTCTGCCAATGATTCACGGCAACCATACAGATTGTCGAATTTCGATTTGGTTACCGAATCGTTTACGTTGAATGCCGGGAAAAGTAATTTTCCTTCTTCCTGCATTTGATACAGACGGTGTACACCGGTAGTCGTTTCTTCGGATACGCCACGTACTTCGGCGGCAACACGATGCCAACGGCTATTATCTACTGCCAATACTTTTTTCAGAATGGCATTCAGTTCGATTTCGTCTTCGGCATGCACTTCTTTGTCTAATACGGCAGCATTGTTTTCTGCTTCATATCCCACATGGATCATCATGGTGGCATCACCGCCATCGTCTACAATGACAGTAGGACCTTTACCACCGGGGAAGTTCAAAGCTTGAAGAGTACACCACCAATAGTCTTCCAGTGTTTCGCCTTTCCATGCATATACGGCAACGCCCGAAGCGGCAATGGCTGCTGCTGCATGATCTTGTGTCGAATATATATTGCAAGAACACCAGCGTACCTCTGCACCCAATGCAACGAGTGTTTCAATCAGTACGGCTGTCTGGATAGTCATGTGCAATGAACCCATAATACGGGCGCCTTTCAATGGTTTGGATTCTCCATACTTTTCGCGAAGAGCCATAAGGCCGGGCATTTCTTTTTCTGCCAGATCGATTTCCTTGCGTCCGAAGTCTGCAAGTTTAATATCTGCCACTTTGTAGGGCAGTGTAGAGAATAATTCTGTAGACATATTTTAATTTGTTTAAAAAATAAAAGTAGTTGCAAAGATAGAACTTTCTGATTAGTAGGACAAAAGCTATCGTTCTTTTTTAATCAATAATAACTTCGATGATGCCGTAGTTTTAATTGTAAATGTTATATATTTGCATGTTTATGGGCAATATATACAACAAAACGGATAAAAATCTAAAGAATCTTTATGGGACTATATGATCAGAAAACGAAAGATGAACTTCTTGAAATTGTAAAAGAATTGGAGAGAAAGGTGGAGGACCTTACCTCGGAGTTGTCTTCGTTGGAAACAGGAAGATTCCGGGATAAATATAGTACCCGTATTTTAGATGCATTGCCTGATATGCTTACTGTCTTTGATCATGATGCAAATATTATAGAACTTGCTTCTTCTCCGGAAACAAACCATGTGGAGGGTACTACTACAGAAAGTATTGTTGGTGCAAATGTAAAGGATATTGTACCTGAAAAAGCTTACGAGAGTGTTCGGGAAAACATGGATAAAGTGATAGAGACCGGTAAGGGATCGATAGCTAAACATTCGTTGATGCTCGATGGAGTTTGGCATCATTATGAGAATCGAATTTTTCCGCTTGATGATAAATATTTGCTTTGTATGTGCCGTGATGTCTCGGAAAAGGTGAAAGTCGAAGGGGTGAATGCCATTCAGCGAAACGAAATAATTCGTCTTAATTCTTTAATGCAGGCCATATTGAATAATGTACCTGTATATTTATTTATAAAAGACACCGGTAATGATTTTCGCTATCTTTATTGGAACAAGGCTTTTGCGGACCGAACCGGCATTACAGCGGAATTTGCTGTAGGTAAAACGGATGTGGAAATTTTCCGTAGTGATGAGGAGGTCAGACGTTTCAGAAAGGGAGACTTAGCCGTGATGGAGGCCGAGAAGGTAGAGTATTTGGAAGAATATACTACGCTAACCGGTGATACGCGTACCGTGGCAATGATAAAAACACTTGTACCTTCCGGTAATAAGCAACCCTATATTGTCGGAGTAGGATGGGATATGACCGATATTAAAAAGACGGAAAAAGAACTGATCGATGCCAGAGTCAAGGCAGAGGAAGCCGATAAACTGAAATCTTCTTTTCTCGCCAATATGAGCCACGAGATACGGACACCTTTGAATGCAATTGTCGGTTTTTCGAAACTTATTATCGAATCCGGAGACAAAGAAGAACAATCCCAATATGCAGAGATTATAGAAAAGAATTCCGGTTTGCTGCTAAATCTTTTTAATGACATTCTCGATTTATCTGCTTTGGAAGCCGGATCGCTGAAATTTTCGATAGGATCGGTCAGAATGAGGGACATATGCGCCCGGTTGTATCATCAATATTGCGATTCCGTTCATCCCGGAGTAAACCTTGTGTTTGATGAGGTTGACCCGGACTTGTGTGTGCAGGGTGATTGGGACCGTATTTCTCAGATATGGCTGAATTTGCTTAGTAATGCTATCAAATTCACTTCCGAAGGAGAGATTCATTTCGGTTTTGAGAGAAAAGGGGGGATGATTCAAGGATATGTGTCCGATACGGGTATCGGGATTCCGGTAGAACGTGCTGCAACCATTTTTAGCCGTTTTGGGAAAGTCAACGATTTTGTTCAGGGAACCGGACTCGGACTGACTATTTGCCGGATGTTAGTTGAAAAAATGGGAGGACGTATCTGGGTGCGTTCAAAAGTAGGAGCAGGGACTATATTCTATTTTACGCTTCCGATGGTATGCAAAACCAAAGGATGATATAGATGGAGTTGTGGTCTTTAAAACTGTAAATTGATAGATGAACCGTAAGTAAAAAATGTAACGCATCTTTTTGCGTTATTTATGTAAAGTTGTATATTTGCGGTATGTTCATTTTGTGAACATACCGGTTTTTTGTAAATATAGCCCAAAACGCTGTCGAACTACCACTTGATGCAAATCGGCTATTTTGAGAACTTACTCTATGGGTGAGGTGTATATATACGTCTTTGGCGTAGAAACACTCCCATTGAGTAAGTAGGCTGTGGTAGGCCTTGACAGCGTTGGGCAGTGGTTCTACGTCTTTTTTCATATTTTGCGTAGCACTTGCTGATTGTGAATATTTTAATATTAACTATGGAGCTACCAGACTATGAAACCACTATTGCTTATTCTGCTATATTTTGTTTCTGTAGATGTGAACTATTCAGATTCTTATCAAAAAGATGCCTGGAAGTGTTTGGATAATTCTTATAAAACCTTATTGACTGATCCTAAGCAATCTGCTGCATATTCCATGCAGGCTTATGATATATTGAAACAGACAACGGATTCTGCATTGATTGTCTATACTTTGTCCATGTCGGGACATGCTTATATGCTTTATGGGAATTTTGATCTGAGTATGAATGTGTACTATAAAGCTTTATCCTATTGTCCGGAAAAAGATCTAAAAGCAAAGGCTAAGATAAATCTTAATTTGGGAACTTTGTATGGTTCATTGAAAGACTTTTCAAAAGCAATGGAGTTGATTGATAATGCCACTTCAACATATAAGGTTTTGAATGATTCGGCGGGAATAGCCAATGCTTATAATGCCCGTGGTTTGATTCATGTCTATATGAACGAAACGAACATAGCTGATAAATTTTTTAAAGACGCTTTACGCATAAACAAGGTTTTGGGAGATAAAAAAAATATGGCAGCCAATATAAACAACTTATGTCTTTATGAAGGTAATACGGAAGAAAAAATAATGTTGTTGGAAGAGGCCATTGGTATTAATAAACATTTGAATGCATTATGGTCGTTAGCCGAGAATTATAATAATATGGGGATGCAACTATTCTATGCAAAGAAATATGATGATGCTTTAGATGCTTTGAAGCAGGCGGAGGGGTATGCATCTGAAGTGAATGCTCATGAATTGATATGTGATAATTATGAATACCTCTCTAAAGTGTATTCGGCGCAAGGGCATTATAAAGAGGCTTATGTCAACTTACTGAATTTTGAAAAAAAGAAAGAACAATTACTTCGAAAAAAAGAACTCGTTGATATTGAAAGAAGCTTGATAAGGAATAAATTGCAAGAACAGAAGAAGGAGGCAGAGTTAGTTCACCAGCGATATCAACTGTCATTATTAAGACGAAATATATGTATTGCGATCGTAATCTTTTTAGGTATCAATGTGCTGACATTTTTGTTAGTCAAACAACTTAAGCGGAAGAAGGATTTACAGATTGCGAAAGCACAAAAGGAATTGGCAGATTTAAAATTACATCAGCAGACGGTGGAATTGGAGGTGCAATCGGAAAAGCTTGAGAGTACCCAGAGTGAACTGACTAATTTTGTTCTTTTTCTGAATAGTAGGAATGAACTGTTGGAGAAAATCAGGGAGATGATAAAAGCTGCCTATAAAATGAATGCTAATGAGATATTGACTCATTTAAAAAGAATAAATACATATATTCTTCAAGTAAAGAAGATGGAGGAAGAAAATGATTGCCTGACGCACGAGGTCGAAATGCAAAATACTGAATTTCTTAACCGGTTAGTACAGAAACATCCGGGATTGACTCCCGGTGAAAAAAGGTTAGCTACTTTTTTGCGGGTTAATTTATCTACCAAGGAAATTTCTTTATTAACGGGGATCTCTGTTAAAGCTATCAGTATGGCAAGATATCGCTTAAGAAAGTCATTGAACCTACATCCTCAAGAGGATATTTTTTGTTATCTGCGTAATATTTGAAAAAGTGATTTTGTAGAGTACTTTTCTGTTGTTAAATTATTGCTAATTAATGTTTTAGCTCTTTCTTGTGTAGGGCGTAAATATGATTGTTTTATGCTTTTGTAGGGTCTGTGTAGACCCTTTTTTTTAGGCTATATTTAGGTTTTGGGGTTTATTTGCTGCTGTGTTTGAAAAGCGCATTTATTAACTTTAAAATTTAATTGCTATGAAGCAAAGTTATTGTTGGGGAGGCATATTACTATATGCTATAATGCTATTCTTTTTATTTATTCCATCCTCTGCTTATGCACAAAACTACCAATTAAAAGGCTATGTGCTGGATACTGCCAATGAGCCGTTGATCGGTGCCAATGTAATTGTGGCCGGGACAACTAACGGGGTAATTTCCGGTTTGGATGGTGGTTTTACCTTATCTGTTTCTCCTAACGATCGGATTGAAGTATCCTATATGGGATATATAAAGCAGATCATTCCTTTGAACGGGCGGAAAACAATTAAGGTGATTATGCAGGATGACAGTCAGTTGTTGGAAGAGACTGTGGTAATCGGTTATGGTACTTTGAAGAAAAGCGATATGACAGGGGCAATTTCTTCGGTAGATGTAGAATCCTTGGCAAGCCGTGCGACGACCAATCCGGCGGAGGCCTTACAAGGAAAAGTTGCGGGAGTTAGCATTTTGAAGTCGGGAGGAAATGCAGGAGCTTCTATCTCTGTTAAAATACGTGGTATCAAGACGATGGGCAGCAATGAACCTCTTTATATAATCGACGGTTTTCCCGGAGATATTACTACGGTTAATACACAGGATATCGAGGCGATGGAGATTTTGAAAGACGGTGCGGCGGCTGCCATATATGGTTCAGTTGCAGCCAATGGTGTGGTCATCGTAACTACTAAAAATGGGAAAAAAGGTGATGTCAAGGTTGATTTTAATACATTTTTCCAGTTTACGAGTGCGGCTAAGAAGTTTGAAATGCTGAATGCAGATGAATACTTAAATGTGCATAATATGATGTATGAGAATGCCGAAGCGAAGAAAATCGGTTATCTGACATTTACTGATAGCGATGGAAGACTGAAAAACCCAACAGGTTTTGATACGAACTGGCAGGATGAAATGCTTCGTGGCGGGTTGTCTCAAAACTATAATGTGAATGTCAGAGGTGGATCTGATATTGCCAAATATTCTGTCTCTTACAATCATTCGGATGAGAAAGGAATTTTAAGAGGGAATAAATATGTTCAGGATAATGCCCGGATGAAATTGAACGTGCAGAAATATATTTTTAATTTCGACGCTTCCTTATCTCTTAAAGTTACCCAAAGCCAGCAACCGCAATATTCTATAAAAGAGATGTATGCAATGGCTCCATTGGTACCTGTATACGATGAAGATCAACCCTCCGGTTATGGTTTGAATGAAATGAAAGTAGACGGTGTTCGTCTGGAACTGCCCAATAATCGCAATGTAATGGCCGATGACCACTTCAAGCATAAAAAATCGAATGGATACGATCTTATAGGAAATATCGGGCTAACGGTTGATTTTGCTCCGTGGCTTAAATTTAAGACCGCATATGCATACAGAGGGTACTACACGAATACAAAATACCATTCTGAAAAATTCACTGCCGATGTTCAAGGACAACAGTTATACCCGTATAATTACGATTATAATTCTTATTGGTTCGAACAGACTTTTGACAATGTGCTGACTTTTGATAAAACCTTTGGTAAACATTCATTGAATGTAATGGCCGGTAGTTCACTGACTGCTGCAAGGAAAGATTGGAGCCAAATAAATGTTGAGGGTAAAAAGACAGTGTATGATGTAGTAAACGGCAAGTTGGATATCAAAGATGAAGCCGCCGGCTTTTTTGATCCTACTTCGCCTACCATTGATGCCGGTAATGGCGGCACATTCACAGGCAACGGTTCATTCTGGAACTATAACCGGGCGTCTTTCTTCGGGCGCGTCAACTACTCCTATGGAGGTAAGTATATGCTTCAGGCAACAGTTCGTGCCGATGGCTCTTCTAAGTTCGGTAAGAATAACCGTTGGGGTGTTTTCCCGTCTGTTGCCTTAGGTTGGCGTATCAGTGAGGAAGAGTTTTTCTCTAAAGATATTATGAGTAATTTGAAGTTGAGGGTCAGTTGGGGACGACTCGGAAATGAAAATGCGTTGGGCTATTATTATGCTCCTACCATGACTAATGACAACACTCAATGGATGAGCTACATACAAGGGGGAAATCCTTGGCCCGGAATGAGTAACCTATATTTGGTAAACGACGATTTGCGTTGGGAAACTACGGATACTAAAAATATCGGAGTAGACTTTGGTTTCTTTAACAATAAACTTTATGGATCGTTGAATTATTATTACAACACTACGGAAGACTTATTGATTGAAAAAGTGATGCCACCTTCTGCCGGTATTTATAATCCTACGGTAAATGTCGGTAAAATGAGAAATAAAGGGTTTGAACTTGAACTGAACTATGCTGACAATATTAATGGGTTCGAATATAATGTAGGATTTAATCTTTTTACGACCAAAAATGAAATGTTGAAAGCAGACCCTAACCAGATTCTGTATGGGTCGGGGTTGAAGGGGGCCGGCCATTTTGTAACTCAGACGTTGGAGGGGTATCCTGTTGCTGCTTTCTTTTTATACCAAACGGACGGTATTTTCCAGTCGGCAGAAGAAGTGGCGAATCACACTGCTGAAATCGAACAGCCGGATGGCTCTGTAAAAACAGTACTTCTCCAACCGAATGCCAAACCGGGAGATATCCGTTTCAAAAATGTAAATGGTGACGGTGTCATCGATGAGAGCGACAAGGAATATTGTGGCTCGGGAATTCCTAAGTTGGAAGCTAATTTATCGTTTAGTGGTTCTTATAAAGGATTAGACCTGTCTTTTTTGTTAGGGAGTGCTTGGGGACATAAACTATATAATGCTAATCGTTTGTATTATGAGGCAATGGACTCTGGAACGAATATGTTTAAATCTACTTTAAATGCTTGGACGGAAAACAATTCGAATACCGCAATGCCCCGTGCGGTTTTGAAAGATCCGAATATGAATACCCGTGAATCGGATCGTTTCTTGGAGAAAGGTAACTTTATTCGTTTGCGGCAATTACAGTTGGGCTATACGTTGCCTAAAACTTGGACAAAGAAAGTCTATATTGACAAATGCCGGTTGTATGTTAGTGGTGAGAATCTTCTGACTTGGACTAATTATTCCGGCATCGATCCCGAATTCTCATCCGATATTTTGGACACGGGTGTGGATGTATTCATTTTTCCTTTTACTCGCTCGTATGTAGTCGGATTGCAGGTGACGTTTTAATTAATTTCTAAAAATAGCTTAATCATGAAAAAACATATTTATATAGCTTTTCTTTTCTGCATTGTCTCTTTGACGGGATGCGATAATTTCCTGACGGTGGAAAGCCCGGACTTTTCGACGGATAAGTTCTGGAGGGACTCTGTTGACGTGGAATCCGGACTGTCGGCTGCTTATGGGCAGTTGGATAACAGAGCCGGTAGTTATAATTTTGCTGAAATAAAATTTGTTGTAGAGACGTTTCGTGAAGATATAATGAATATTGGTGCTGATGTCAATAATTATCCTGAGTGGGGGCCGATGTATGATTTTACGTACAACAACGAAAGTTCACGGATCAAGGAGTATTGGATGAATTGTTACAATGGCATTAACTATACCAACAATGTGTTGTTTGGAATAAGAAAAGTACAGTCCGGTAATAATCCGATGAGTACCGCCAAATGCAATAGCGTACAAGGAGAGGCCTTGTTTCTGCGTGCTTATTACCATATGAAGTTATTATTGAACTGGGAAAAGATAGTCATTCGTAACGAGTATCTGACTACTGAGGTAGAAGTACATAAGGCCCTTTCCTCAAGGGAAGACGGTTGGGATTTTGTCTGTTCGGAATTGTCGGATGCAGCTAAGATCCTGCCACAAACCCGTCCGTCGCTTGAAGCCGGCCGCGTGACTAATGGCACTGCCTATGCCTATTTAGGATGGGCGTATTTGACGAGAGCTTATGAGGTTCCTGATAAAAAGGCGGAATATCTTGAAAAAGCGGCCGGGGCTCTCGATCAGGTAAAAGGATATAGTCTGGAGAAAGATTTTCTGAGTATGTTTAACGGAACAAATAAAAATTGCAAAGAATCTATTTTTGAGATTCAGTTTACCGGAAATACCTCAGATGGTGCTTTCCACCAACATGTATTGCATTATTGGGTCGCTGCTCCGGTGTTGAGAGGTTGGGATGAAATCCGTCCCAGCCAGATGATTCTGGATGAGTTCAGAAAAGAAGGCCGGGTAGCTACTACCGGCAATCTGGATTCACGGGCTTATGCAACCATGTTTTTTAATGATCCTTATTTTAATGATGGTGAAGGGCGTATTTATGGATTTGAGTATTCGGACTTATTTGATGAAAATGATGAAATTAACCGTTGCTTCCGGAAATATATGCCGGATGACATGCAGAAATTAAAACAGTCTTATACTTCGACAAATGTACCGTTGATGCGTTATGCCAATGTGTTGTTGATGCAGGCCGAAATTCATAATGAACAAGGACATCCGGAACTGGCTGCCCCCTTGATAAATGATATTCGAAAAGTACATGGAGATATGCCGGAGATTTCAGGTGATTCTTATGATTTTGTAAAGGCACAGATTGAACACGAACGTTTGATGGAATTTGTATTGGAGAACTATCGCTTTTATGATCTTCGACGTTGGGGTAAATTGGATGAGGCTTTGCATGCGGCCGGACGGGTGAATTTCCATTCGGAAAAACATGCCTTTCTACCGATTCCGTTAATGGAGATTCAGAGTAATAACAATATCGATTAGAGTAACTTTTTATTAATTGTTGAATGGGATTCGGGGGGGCTGAGAAGATCTTCCTAACCCGCTTAATACCGTAACAGAATGAAGAAAAATGCACTTTTTTTATTGAATGTACTTCTTGGAATAGGGAGTATGGGTACCGTAGCAGGACAACAGGATGTGTGTGGTTTTGAACACCAACAAGCGGAGTATAGAAGAACACATCCCGATGCGAAGTTCGAGTCGGAGAATATTCCGAATTGGAAGCAAACGCGGGCAGCAGCCGATTATTGTCAAGGACAATATGTAATTCCTGTTGTGTTTCATGTATTTGGTGAACCCACCAATGATACCCGTCTGAAGGTTACTTATAGTTTGATAGAGAAAGCTCTTAAACAAACGAGTGAAGATTTCCAGGGATTGACGGCAGATTATGATCAGACGGGAGCCAGTAGTCGCTTTGAAAATATCAAGAAACCGTTGAATATTGATTTCCGTTTGGCAAAAATCGATCCGGAAGGTAATCCTACGAAAGGTGTCATCTTCTATGACGAAGCTGAGAAAGGTTTTGGCAATGGCGGGGGATACGATGAAGCTATTCAGAAATATGCATGGGACAATAGTAAATATATGAATGTATACATCATGAAAGATCTTTATGCCGATGGTGATCTCTATAATTCGGGGGTGTCTTGGCTTCCGGATAATGGAATGATGTTGGACAATTTGGCACGGGTGGTTTATAATGGAAGTTATATAGGGAGCAATACGAGCGAGAACTTTCGTCGTGTCTTGACTCATGAGTTTGGCCATTTTATGGGGCTGCATCATACATTTGAGGGAGGATGTAATTATCCGAATGACGGAATAGAAGATACTCCGCCGGTAGCAACCTCCAAATGGCCTGCCGATAAGGTAAATTGTGAGGACGATTATACCGATTGGGAGAATTTTATGAATTATACGGATGCTTACCGGCATTTCACAACAGGGCAGGTGGCGCGGATGGAGTATTATTTGAACGAATCTATGTCTCGTAGCCAGTTGTGGCAGGAAGATAATTTATTGGCCACAGGTGTGGAAGACGGACATCAACTCTCACCGTCGGTATTGGTGGTAAAAGGTCGGAATTTTACGGAGACAGATAATAACCAGGGAGAAGTAGGAGGTACTTTACAACTGGAAGCTGCCTATGGTTTAACTTTTGCCCGGATCGGCACTCTTGAGGAAGGTACGGATTATACGGTTACCAATTTACCGGAAGGCTTGAAGGTGGTAGTTACTCTTTCAAGTGATGTGACTGCCATTGTTAAATTGGAAGGAAAAGCAACCAGTCATCGGTTGGCTGATAGTCAAAAAGAGGTGGGTATAACTTTGGATCCATCAGTTTTGAAACTTGAAGGAGGAGCGGTTACCGCTCAGAAGATTAGTTTTGGGGTTCTGTTTAACGATCCTTACACTTCTTATTGCCTGTTTAATCCACGTTTTGCTCCTTATGCACATATCTCTAAAGTAAAATTTGCCCAAATAGAAAGGAATACGGAGTTTGACGGACAGCAGTATAAAGATTTTAGGACAGATTATGTGGCTGGTGTGGAAAAAGGAAAAACTTATCAGTTGGAAGTGACAGTACAGAACTGGAAGTCGGGAGAAGGTGACCCATATACTGTTCGTGCATGGTTTGATTGGAATGGTGACTATGTATTTCAACAAGATGAAATGATAGCTCCCCAAAAAATAGCCAGAATAGGTAAAGCAGGAACCGAACATGTGTTGAGTTTTGATATAGCGGTTCCTGATGATATGGTTGAGAATAAAGAAGTTGGATTCCGTGTTATGTTGCACTATACATTGGGAAATGATGGAGCAGATCCTTGTGGAGAGATAGATAGTGGTGATGTGGAAGATTACGGAATGATTATAGGCGAGGACAAAGCTCATGTATTGCCTCCGGATGGACCGGATGAACCGACGGAAGAGGTCTGCACTCCTGAATTCTCTTATCAGGCTTATGCACATATCCAGAAAGTTGAATTTGCCGGGATGTCTAACGAGACTTTCGGAGAACCCGGGAATACGGATATTATAGAGGATTTTAGAGAAAATGAAAAGCTGAACGTACATCTTGAGAAAGGGAAGGAATATGTGATGAAAGTAACTTATGCCAATTTAAATTCTCACCCGAAGGACAGTTATGTATTGCGTGCTTATATAGACTGGAATAATAACAGGATATTGGAAAAGTCGGAATCACAAAAGATAGCTATTCCCGCTATTGGAGCAGCAGGTAGTCCTACTACCGTTGAGTTTAAATGGAAAGCCCCTGAAGATGTCGTTGTAAAGCAAAATTTACATATGCGTGTATTTATCCATTATGGGGATGCAAACAGTATGGCTGGTGAGTTACCTTGTGGAACCGTTGAGAACGGTCAACTGGAAGAGTATTATGTAATTGTTTCTCCAGACCCGACCGGAATTACGGATAAGCACATGGATGAATGGAATGTATATCCAAACCCGACAGATGGTATTTTACATATAAGTGGCACAGATACGAATGTTTGCAGATATCGACTTTATAGTGTGGATGGTCGTTTGGTTCAGGAAGGGAGCGTATCGGATTCAGTAATCGATATTAGCGGACAGGTCAAAGGTATGTATATTCTGAAAATAGAGACTAAAGAATCTATTTTACAGAGAACTGTAATTTTAAGATAAATAAAACCGGCCGGTAGGCAGGTGTTGTCTACCGGCTTATTCTATTAAATTATTAATTTATTAAAACAAAATTGGATTATGAAAAAAAGTTTACTTTGTTGCTTTTTGCTGTTTAGTATGATAGCAGGGCAGATGATGGCTCAATCTCAGTTGTGCAGACCGGAATTAACTTGGGGTGCCTATGCCTGCATCTCGAAAGTCGAGATTAATGGAATGGTAAGTGAATCGTCTACTACTCCGGAAGGGTGGAATGGAGAAATAGGTTCTAATACGTATGATGAAACGGTTATGTATGCTGATTATACGCTGGATAAAGACAGAGTTGTAAAATTAGAACCCGGAAAAGAGTATGAATTGAAAATTACTGTATGTAACTTTTCATCCGGTGCGGGAGATGAATATTATGTAACTGCATTTTTTGACTGGAATGGGGATAGCCAGTTGACAGCAAGTGAAACCGCTTTTCAGAAATCAATAATGGTAGGAAAGCCCGGACAGACTTCTTTTAAGGTGGTTACAGGTAAGATTACGGTTCCTACAGATGCTGCAAAAACAGTTACTATGCGTGCATATCTGCACTATAAGACTCCGGATGTACCTTATACAGATCCTTGTTGTACTCAAGATGGTGGAGTATTACAGGATTATACTGTAGATCTTAGCGGTGCCTCTTCTATCCAAAACATTCAATCTGATTCGTTTGTGGTTTATCCTAATCCCACAGAGGGGGAGCTTTCCGTTAATTTGGAGGATGCCAGTGAATATATGCTTTATAGTATTGATGGCAGACTTGTTCAGAAAGGTATTGTAGATAGAAATGTAATTGATGTAACTGGAAACGCTTCGGGGATGTATATTTTGAAGGTAAAATCCGGTGCTGAGATTAAGTGCGCTAATATAATTATCAAATAACATTTTAGAAACTGTATAATAGAACCGGCTTGATAAAAATATTTATCGAGAGTACGAAACCGGTAATGAATATCGAGCCGGTTCTTATTTCTATATTATAATAATGCTGATATTTATGGGAATTTTTAGATTCAGAATAGTACGATTGCTGTTTTATATAGTTTGTTTTTCTATATCAATATCAGCTATGGGGCATAATGATATTTATAGTGTAGACTCTTACAAAAATATTCTGGACATCCGTTATACTCCTTATAGTAATGATTATTTTACGGGCGGCTTTTCTGATTCCGGTGCCTGGGTCTGTTTTACCTTGCCGTCTGAGGATAACTGGGTGAATGGATTTTGCGGTCCTTTTGAATTGGATCATCGTTTATGGATTTCGGACGCTTTGTTGCAAGTCGGATTTACCCCTAATGTAAAAACAGAAATGTTTAAACCTGTGGAGGTGTCTTATGCGCCGGGGGAACTTTATATGTCTTCTTCTTCCGACATGGGGAACATACAGCAACGTTTATTTTTCGTTGATCGCTATACGGCACTATGGAGCTGCGAAGCGGCAATGCGGAATCTCTATGTTCTCAATGGCTCGTTGAGTGGTATAAAACAGGTTCAACTGACGGATCATGTCCTTTCTATGACCCTCTTCACCGGAGAATTGTGTACTGTCACATTCTCATCAGATTTTAAGCTATCTTATGAAAATTCAAAGTTTCAGGCTGTACTTCCCAAGGGGATGAAAGGCTATGCGGCAATTTCTTATTTCTATGAATCACAGCGACCGGAAGGATATACAGCTTTTTTACAAAATATGATAGAACGCCTTGATGCGTGTATTGCTAATCATAAAGATCGGTGGTTTCGGTATTTGAAATCCGTGCTACGTCCGGAAATGCCCATTGAATACCATCGGATTGCTGTAAAGGCAATGGTCACTTTGTTGTCCAACTGGCGGGCATCGAGAGGAGACCTGCTTCACGATGGAGTGATACCTTCTCATGCAATGAGTTATTTTATCGGTTTTTGGGGGTGGGATTCTTGGAAGCATGCAGTGGCACTGAGCTGGTTCGAACCGGAATTAGCAAAGAATCAGGTTCGTGCCATGTTTGATTATCAAACGCCGGAAGGGATGATTATTGATTGTATTTATACAGATAAGAATGAGAACAATGAGCGTAATAGTAAGCCTCCTTTAGCAGCTTGGGCAGTGAGTGAAATCTATAAATCGACGCAAGATGCCGATTTTGTGAAAGAGATATATCCTAAACTATTGCATTATCACCAATGGTGGTATAAATATAGAGATCACGACCGGAATGGGTATTGTGAATTCGGGGCGGTAGATGGTACACTTGAGGCAGCGGCTTGGGAAAGTGGAATGGACAATGCCATCCGATTTGATCGTTCTTCTATGGTAAGTAATGGTGCGGGAGCTTGGAGTTTAAACCAAGAGTCTGTTGACTTGAATGCTTATCTGGCTTATGAATACCGCTTATTGAAAGAACTGGCCATAATTGCCGGATATGAATTTGTGGAACCGGACCGGACGGCATCTGTTGCAGATTACTTCTTTGATGCTGAGAAAGGATTCTTCTATGACAGAAAATTGAAAGGTGGAGACTTTGTAAAGGTGGAGGGCTGTGAGGCATATATCCCGTTTTGGACACAAATAGCTACCCCGGAACAAGCTAAAGCGGTATTACCTTATTTCACTGATCCGTTGAAGTTCTCTACTTATATTCCTTTTCCTACAGTGACGGCGGATCATCCGCAGTTTTCTCCGAATGGTTATTGGCGGGGTCCTATTTGGTTAGATCAAGTCTATTTCGGTATACGAGGACTGAGAAACTATGGTTATGCACAATTGGCTGATGATTACACCAAGCGGGTTTTTGACCGATTGAATGGTTTACGTGGAGATGCTCCCATTCATGAAAACTATGAGACAAATACCGGAAAGAGATTAAAATCACCACATTTCAGTTGGTCGGCAGCTCATTTGCTGATGTTGTATCGTGAGGCTGGTGTGTTGGATGCTAAGTCAACCGATTTGTGTCTGTTCCAATCGGATTATCGGAATTATGCATACATTCAGGAAGTAGAGTTCGAAAATATACATCACAAAATGTCTTATTCAGAGACGGGGTGGACAGATTATTCATCGGAATATACGGCTGAAGTGGAAAACGGCAAGACTTACCAACTGAAGGCTACGGTTGTGAATTGGGATTCGGGTGATTCGGATACTTATAAATTGAGACTTTGGATTGATTGGAATAGGAATTACGAACTGGAAGAAACAGAGCTGATCGATACTAAATTGATTAGTCCGATAGGGGAACGAGGCAAAGAGCATATCTGTCGGTTTTCAGTCACTATTCCTGAAAGTTTGGTGAAAGGGGAAAAGCTGAAGTTCAGGTTGTTCCTCCATTTTGTGACCGATGAAGCGGATGGAACAGATCCTTGTGGCTGGGTGGATAGTGGGATAGCTTGTGATTACGGATTGGTGGCAACGCAGAGTAGTGGCTTTATAAGTCGTGAAGAAGGAGTTGCAACGGCAAAGGTTTATCCGAATCCGGTGGCTGATAATTTATATATTGAAAGTGCTACTTCTATTAGTCGGTGTTTTATTTATGATATGGAGGGTTGTGAACGGTTCGGGCATTCGGGTAATATCTCTAAGATTGATGTGACGCCTTTACCTCCGGGTAATTATATTCTCCGGATCGTGTATGACGAGAAAGCGAAAAGGCGGGATGATTTTTTTAAGGTAGTTGTTCAATAAACTTAGCTTGATACATATGTTTATATTCCTTATTATCGGACTTATGCTGTGCGGAGTACTGACCGGATATCTTTTCCGCAAAAGAAAACTTAACTTTATATATCGTGTAATTACTTTTTTGATCTGGATACTGCTGTTTCTTTTGGGTACAGAAGTAGGAGATAATAAAATGATCATTGAAGGTTTGCATTCGTTAGGGTTGGAAGCATTGGTTATTACTCTGGCTGCTGTCGGGGGTAGTGTATTGTGTGCTTGGTGGTTATGGATTTTTATTTCGACCGGAAAGCTGAAAGGAGGTGAAGAATGAGAGACAGTCTTATTATTGTACTGTTCTTTGCCGTAGGAATATTATTGAGTTGTTTTGACCTTTATCCATCCGGATTGGAGCAGTTTAATCTGAGCTTTTATGCATTGTGTTTTTTGATGTTCTGTGTGGGTATTAGCATTGGTAATAATCCTCATATACTATTGAGTTTCAGAAGACTTTCCCCGAAATTCTTTTTACTTCCTGTATGTACGATTTTAGGGACACTTGCCGGTTGCTATGTCAGTAGTTTCTTTTTTGAAAGGCATTCTTCTGTTGATTGTATGGCAGTGGGGGCCGGTTTCGGATATTATTCATTATCAAGTATCATTATCACGGAATATAAAAATGCGGAACTCGGTACGATTGCTTTGCTATCTAATATAATGAGAGAAATCATTGCTTTACTGGCCGCTCCTTTTTTAGTTCGTTTTTTTGGAAAACTTGCGCCTATTTCAGTAGGAGGTGCCACAACGATGGATACCACTTTGCCGATAATAACCCGCTGCTCGGGACAGGAATATGTTATTGTTTCTATTTTTCACGGCTGTACGTTGGATTTTTTAGTTCCTTTTTTAGTGACGTTACTATGTTCAATCTAAATTATAATAAATATGGGAAAACATATTTTGTGTCTTATTATTAATAGTTTGTTCTGTTCTACACTTCTATTGGCAGAACAACAAGTAGTTCCTTGGCAGGATCCTCAAGTTTGCGGTATAAACAGGGAACCGGCATGTGCTCATTTTATTCCTTTTTCTTCTGAGGAGAAAGCCCTGGCCAATGATTTACAGTCGAATGAACGACGAATGTCATTGGATGGAACCTGGAAATTCCTTTACTCGAGAAATGTGGATGAGTGCCCGAAGGATTTTTTTAATGAGAAATTTAATGTACGGAAATGGAAAAGTATCCAAGTTCCCGGGAGTTGGGAGTTACAAGGATTTGATGCTCCGATTTATACGGATGTGAAGTATCCTTTTCCGGCTGATCCTCCTTTCGTCCCGTCGGATTATAACCCGGTGGGAATTTATGTCCGTGAGTTTATCGTACCGGTATCTTTTCAAGAGATGGATGTCTTTTTAGATTTTGAAGGGGTTGAGTCGGCTTTTTATTGTTGGGTAAATGGTAAATTGGTTGGTTATGGTGAAGATAGCCGGTTACCATCTCATTTTGATGTAACTTCTTTTCTTCGACCGGGTAAAAACAAGATAGCAGTTCAGGTATTCCGTTATAGTGACGGTTCTTATCTGGAAGGGCAGGACTATTGGAAATATAGTGGTATCGAGAGAAGTGTATATCTGGTGGCACGTCCTACATGCCGTGTAAAGGACTTTAAGATATCGGCTCCATTGAATAAGGATTATAGAGATGGTGATTTTCAATTGGGGGTTACGATGAAATTATCTGATAATTCCATTGGGAACCGGCTTCAATTGAAATTAATGGATGGAAATGAGCTATTGTATGCCGATCAAAAGACGGTAACTTCTCCATCCGATACTCTTTTTAACTTTAAACATCTTGTTCCGAATGTGAAAGCGTGGAGTGCGGAGACACCTTATCTTTATACAATGCTGGTCAGTGTGACGGATAAAGAGGGGAAAATGTTGGAAACATTCCGGCATCGTGTCGGCTTTCGTACGATTGAAATGCGTAACGGGCAATTTTTAGTAAACAATGTTCCTATTCTCATTAAAGGGGTAAACAGGCAGGAACATGATCCTCTTCATGGTCGGACATTGACGTTAGAGACCATGCTGAAGGATGTGAAGATGATGAAGCAGTTTAATATTAATGCAGTTCGTTGTAGTCACTATCCCAATAGGCCGGAATGGTATGAACTGTGTGAAGAATATGGACTTTATATGATTGATGAAGCTAATATAGAATCACATGGAATGGAATATCATGAAGACGGAACTTTGGCTGATAATCCGGATTGGGAACATGCTTTTATGGAACGTATGAAACGTATGGTGATGCGTGACAGGAATTTTACGGCTATTATCACTTGGTCATTGGGTAATGAATCCGGCTACGGAAAACATTTTGAAACCTTGTATCATTGGACGAAAGGTTTTGATCCCAGCCGTCCGGTGCAATATGAGGGTGCACGCCGGGAAGGGTTATCGGATATTTATTGCCCGATGTATCCTCGTATCTGGTGGTTAAGGGAGTTTGTGAATGAACGCAAGGCAAGGCCGCTGATCATGTGTGAGTATGCACACTCTATGGGAAACAGTACGGGAAATCTTCAGGATTACTGGGATTTAATTTATAAATATGACAATCTGCAGGGAGGTTTTATCTGGGATTGGGTGGATCAGACTTTTGCAGAAAAAGATCAGGAAGGTCATCCTATCTGGGCTTATGGAGGCGATATGGGATATGTGGGAGTACCTAATGATTCCAATTTTTGTGCCAATGGTTTGGTGGCAGCCGACCGTTCGCTTCATCCGCACATATGGGAGGTAAAAAAAGTTTATCAATATGTACATTGTGAGCCTGTTCCGTTTGCTGATAACAAACTACTTGTTACCAACCGCCATGATTTTATAGATTTATCCGGTTATTATATGCGGTGGACAATTGAAGCGGACGGAGAAGAGGTACAAACCGGTGAAATTGATTTTCCGGTGATTCCTCCCCACTTTCATATGGAGATGACTGTTCCGTTTCGGAAAATCAAGCCGGATTCAAGAGAATATTTTTTGAAAGTAGAAACTTTGTTGAAAAATGACAAACCGTATGTTTCGAAAGATTTTATAGTTGCGATGGATCAGTGGCAGCTCCCTGTTGAGAGACAGGAAGGGGTGAAAATGGTAACTCATGAACCGATAGTGGTATCCCGGCAAGAGAATGGGTTGAAGATTGGTAATAAAGAATTTGATGTAGAATTTTCTGCAGTTTCGGGAGAAATGATTTCTTTAAAGTATAAGGGTGAGGAGATGCTTCTTGCAGGTTTACAGCCTAATTTTTGGCGTCCGTCGACTGATAATGATGTACCGAGCGGGCTTCTATCACGTTGTATCGGTTGGAAAGAACCGATGAAAAATAGTAAACTGCTTAAACTGGATATGCAGGTTGAACCGGATAGTTCATTGGTTATTGTCGTTGCCGATTATTATTTGCAGGAACAGGAATCTGCGATACAGATGACTTATCATATTTTGGGGAATGGTATAATAAAGGTCGAGATGGCCTTTACACCCGGAAATAAACCTCTGTCGGAGATGCCCCGGTTCGGAATGCGTATGATACTAACAAAGGAGTATGACCGTATGTCTTGGTTGGGCAGGGGGCCGCATGAGAATTATGCTGATCGGAAAATGTCTGCTGCTGTAGGGGTATATCAATCCGGTGTGTGGGAACAATACCATCCCTATGTTCGTGCGCAGGAAACTGCTAATAAATGTGATACACGTTGGTTTTCTCTTTGTAATACAGAAGGGGAGGGGTTGTTATTTGTGGGAACAGAACCTTTGTCTGTAAGTGCATGGAATTTTATGCAGGATGATATAAACTATGTTCCTTTTGAGATAGAGCGCAGGCACGGAGGAAGTATTAAAAAGAGAGATTTGGTTTGGGTTAATATAGATTTGTTACAAATGGGTGTCGGTGGAGATAATAGCTGGGGGGCTCAAGTTCATCCGGAATATACGATTACACCTCTTTCCCGGAAGTATAGCTTTGTTATACAGCCGGTCGATACCTCAGAGAGCATAAGTAAACAGGCACGTCAAATATGGTTTTAACTAAAGAATAGAGATGATGAAAAAACTGATAATGAGAATTTGCGGATTAGTTGGGGCGGTTATGTTTTTTATAAACTGCTCGGAGCGGAAACCGGTGGCTTATAATTCTTTGGTGCATGAATATGGAAATATTCTCGACATAGCTTACACTCCCAATGATTCGGCTTTTGGTAGAGGATGGTTTTCTGATCAGGGTTCCTGGATGGGATTTACTCTACCAGAGAAAGAGCAATGGATAAATGGATTTTGTGGACCATTCGACTTGGAGAGCCGTCGCTGGATTTCCAAATCGCTCTTGACAGTGGGACTGACGGAATATCCGGATGCGGTCTTCCATGCAGACTCGGTGAATTATTTTCCGGGGGAATTATTTATGCGTTCATCAATGGAAAAAGGAGTGATCACTCAACGGTTGATTTTTATAGACCGGTCTAATGTATTGTTGGAGTGTGTTTTGGAGGATGAACAGTCTTTGTGCTTTTCGGGTCGGATAAGCGAACGGAGTACTTGTAATGTAGTTAATAATTCATGTGTCTTATCCTTGTCTTCCGGTCAACAATGTATGCTTACTTTTCCCGACCGTACGAAAATTACTCTTTCGAATGATGGATATGAAGCACGAACAGCTCCCGACCGTACAGTATATGTGATTATGTCTTTTTTGGATAATCCACAGATACGAAGTTTTGATTTTGGGGCGATTGGTGATATGGAAGCTCATCCTGCGGGATACATTGAAAAACATTATCAGCGCTGGAATGGATATTTGGGAAAGGTGTTACGTTCCGATATGCCCGAAGAATACAATCGGATCGCTGCCAAAGCGGTTGTCACATTAATTTCTAATTGGCGTAGCAGTCGGGCCGGGCTACTGCATGAAGGGGTTGTACCTTCCCATGCTGTGGGGTATTTTATGGGCTTCTGGGCGTGGGATTCTTGGAAGCATGCTGCTGCGCTTGCCGATTTTGCTCCGGAACTGGCGAAGAACCAGATACGGGCGATGTTTGATTATCAGTTGGACAATGGAATGATTATTGATTGTATTTATACGGATATCCGTGAAAATAATGCGAGAGATAGTAAACCGCCTTTGGCGGCATGGGCTGTGGATCGTGTTTTCGAAGAAACCGGAGATACTTCATTTGTAAAAGAGATGTATCCTCAGTTATTGAATTATTATCGTTGGTGGTATATCGACCGTGATCATAATTCAAATGGAATTTGTGAATTTGGATCAGTTGACGGTACTCTTGAAGCAGCTGCTTGGGAAAGTGGTATGGATAATGCTATCCGGTTTGATGATGCCCGGATGGTGAAGAATAGTGATACTGCCTGGAGTTTTGATCAGGAATCGGTTGATCTGAATGCTTTTCTGGCTTACGAATATAAGCTGTTGAAGAAACTGGCGAACGTATCGGGACAGGCATTTGATGAAAAAGATCGTACAGATTCCATACGGACTTATTTTTATGATGAAGATGCCGGATTCTTTTTTGACAGACGTATGGATGGAACTTTTGTAAAAGTGGCCGGTAGTGAAGCGTATATTCCTCTTTGGACCGGTATTGCTACGGAAGCGCAAACGAGTGATGTCATGAGACAATTGGAGGACACAACGAAATTTTCAACATATATTCCTTTTCCTACCGTGGCTGCCGATAATCCGGATTTTATGCCTAAAGGGTATTGGAGAGGTCCGATTTGGTTGGACCAGACTTACTTTGCCATTTCCGGATTGAGAAAATACGGTTATGTGAAAGAGGCGGATAAATATACCCGGCAAGTCTTTGACCGGTTGAACGGCTTAAAAGGAAATGGGGCGATACATGAGAATTATGAAGCCCATACGGGTGAGCGATTGAAAGCGCCGCACTTCAGTTGGTCTGCTGCACATCTTTTGATGTTGTATGAAGAGTATGGGCAAAGGGAAAAAGAACGAATGTGAACTGTATCTATTAATATGAATAACAAATTTTTTTAAAATGAACAACAGAAAATGTTACTTGGCTGCATTAGTGTATTTGTTGGTAGCTATGGGAGGAGCGGCACAAAATATACCCGGATATAGAGCCGGAGCACCTTTGCCGTGTCGCGCTCACGAACAGATCAAAACTTTTTTTATAAAAATATAGGAAAATCATAGTTTAAAATCCGCCATTTAAATTACCATATAACTATCTAATATACTGACTGTTATATCGTTGAGTAGCGTAATATTATGTATTCCAAAGGATTAGAGACGTTAATGTTGGACGTAGCTTTACACTTCAAATTCCCTTTTCAAAATCCTTTAATATATAAAGTATATGAGAAGAACGACATTTCCGACCTATTTTTATTGACAATCCGCATAATACATTAAATATGAGCAATTTAAGCGTATTAATAACGATTATAGGTATTGGAGAGGACATTTGAACCCTTTTTGATTTATATATAGTATCTGAATTGTGTTCAACGGCATTTCTATCTATTTTCATTTATAACCGTTGTAATTGTTTGTATATGAATACAATATAGGATTTAATGATTCAAACAGATTGAAAAGTGGCATTGCCGTTCTATCTTCCTTTTATATACCTTAATTCCGCAACACTTTGATTTAACTT
>NZ_HF991124.1:0-18219 GCF_000432295.1 Bacteroides sp. CAG:189 | reverse complement strand
TGGTACCACCTACCTATTACACACACAAACAAACATAATATATATGTTCTCAAACCATACATTTATATATACTTGAAAATAGTAGTTGTCAAAAAGGGGTTTCTTTAATAAAGTTCGTAACTTTGCAACATTAATATAAATAGTAAATAGAATTATGATAGAATTGTCAGATGCGGTCTTGCAAAAAGCGGCAGGTGAGGGAATGGATGAGTTTATCCAAGTGTTTACCGATAAATATAAAGAAGCGATAGGAGGTGAGCTGACTGCCGGAACAATGGCTTTGCTTACGGGTGAGCAACATTCGTTATTGGCTTATCAGATATTCCGTGATGAGATTATGGTAGGCGGTTTCTGTCAATTGATTCAGAATGGATATGGTGGTTATATTTTTGATAATCCCTTTGCTAAAGTAATGCGTTTATGGGGGGCGGAAGAGTTTTCTAAGCTTGTCTATCGGGCAAAGAAAATTTATGATGCCCATCGTGAAGATCTTGAAAAAGAGCGTACCGAAGATGAATTCATGGCAATGTATGAACAGTATGAAGCTTTTGATGAGCTGGAAGAAGAGTATTTTGAAATGGAGGAACAGGTGACGGTAATCATTGCAAGTTATGTAGATGAACATTTAGAACTGTTTGGAGAGATAATAAAGTGATGTAAAAGGCTGTTCTTTATTTCTTCGTATAATCATAATTTAGGTGTTAAAAATAAAGATATGCTATTTAGTCCATCCGATTTATACAAGAAAGTGAGTTTGGAGAAATAATTAAATAACCGGTGCAGTATTTTTTAAGTCTCTGCATTTACTAATTGTGAATTAGAATTTATATCTTTGCAAACTCTAAAAAATAGATTTATGAAACAAGTGAAAGTTTTGGTATTGACCCTGATTGTTTTAATGGGTATTGGTTTTACTTCTTGTATGAATTCAGATGATAATTATACTCCTATATGGCAAGGACCGGTGGAGGTTATTTCTTCTGTTTACGGAGGCACTTATTTTAAAATAGGTGAACTTAAAATACAACCTACTACTACTTCATTAATGGCTGGGGGGGGGGGTTTTTAATTTTTTTCTTTTTTCTGTCGAGGAAACTTATAAATTTGATCCTTCTTCCACCAAGATGGCCTATATTGCTTGCACTTATTCCAATGATGAAGCGAGTGGAAATTCGGGAGCAACCAATACGTTGAAAAATGTAACTTTAAATTATGCTGTATCGTTAGATGGTACGGTGGAGAGTGTAGCAGAAAAAGGAGCCTCCAATGATTCTGTTGCTACAGCTCCTATCATACGTGTTACCAACGTGATGAGCTCTTCTTCCACGAGTGAAGAAAATTTCTATATTTTGGATAATCGTTATCTTTTTGCTGGAATATCATATTATGTTCAGGAAAAGCAGCATTCGTTTACATTGGTAAACTATCCTAATGAGGAGGTTGAGGATGGTGTTATTAAGTTTTATTTGCGTCATGGTGGAACACCTGAAAAAGATGGTGTTACTTTGATTTCTGCAAATGTGGCAGGTACTTATCCGTATTTATATTACAAGAGCTTTGATCTTGCGAATTATTTGCCTACTTTGCCGGGAAAAGAAGTGAAGATTATTGTTGAGGTTGATGAGAACACTGTCAATAACAAGTTGGATGATGAAAGAACTAAGAAGAGAGAGTATTCTCTTACTTATAAAGTAGAGGAATAATATTGAATTACAAAGAATTATTTAAGATATCGATGTCATTGATTTCCTCTCCGGCCAAGGCCTGGGAGGAAATTCGTTTGGAAGAGGATAGGCGAAAGGTTTTCGGAGCTTTTGTCTATCCTATGATTGGTTTATGTGGTCTTGCCGTATTTATAGGTTCTCTGTTGGTCAACGGTTGGGGTGGTCCGCAAAGTTTTCAGATAGCTATGACGCAGTGTTGTGCAGTGGCAGTGGCATTGTTCGGCGGTTATTTTCTGGCTGCATATGCCATCAATCAATTACGGGTACAAATGTTCGGGATGTCCGACGATGTTCCTTTGACCCAACAATTTGCCGGATATGCATTGGTAGTCACTTTCCTGCTTAAAATAATTACCGGTTTGTTGCCGGATTTCAGTATTATCGGTTGGTTATTGCAGTTTTATATCGTCTATGTGGTGTGGGAAGGTGTGCCGATTGTGATGCAAGTTGAAGAAAAGAATCGGTTACGATTCACCATTTTATCATCCCTGTTGTTAATACTGTGTCCGGCGGTGATTCAATTCGTGTTCAATAAGCTAACAGCAATATTAAATTAAGAAACAAATGAAACTGGCTCCTGTAAATATAAAGAATAAACGTGCTACATTCGACTATGAACTGATTGATACTTATACGGCAGGTATTGTGCTTACCGGAACGGAAATCAAATCCATCCGTATGGGAAAGGCAAGTCTGGTAGATACGTTTTGCTACTTTGCCAAAGGTGAGTTGTGGGTGAAGAATATGCACATCGCCGAGTATTTCTATGGCTCGTACAATAATCATACAGCTCGTAGAGACAGGAAGCTGTTACTTAATAAAAAAGAGTTGAAGAAACTCGAACGCGGCACCAAGGAAACCGGCTTTACTATTGTACCGGTTCGTATGTTCGTCAATGAAAAAGGATTGGCTAAAGTTGTGGTAGCTTTGGCAAAAGGTAAAAAGCAGTATGATAAACGTGAATCTCTGAAAGAAAAAGATGACCGTCGCGATATGGACAGAATGTTCAAAAGGTGAAGATTGTGATTTAGTGGTAAGTGATTAGTGATGGTGATTAGCGATAGACGGTGAGTGATAAAGTAGACAGGTGATAAATAGAGATGGATAAAATAACTATTCCGCAATTGGTATCCCAGCGTATCCTTATATTGGATGGGGCGATGGGTACCATGATTCAGCAATACAACTTAAAAGAAGAAGATTTTCGCGGCGAGCGTTTCGCGCATATTCCCGGGCAGTTGAAAGGGAATAATGATTTGCTTTGTCTTACTCGTCCGGATGTGATTCAGGATATTCATCGTAAATATCTTGAAGCCGGTGCCGATATTATTGAAACAAATACTTTCAGTTCGACCACAGTCTCTATGGCCGATTATCATGTAGAGCAGTATGTACGTGAAATAAATTTGGCAGCTGTAAAACTGGCCCGTGAGGTGGCTGATGAATATACGGCTAAAAATCCGCAAAAGCCTCGTTTTGTAGCTGGTTCTGTGGGACCTACCAATAAGACTTGTTCTATGAGCCCGGATGTGAATAATCCGGCTTTCCGCGCTTTGAGTTACGATGAATTGGCCGATGCCTACCAGCAACAGATGGAAGCTATGCTCGAAGGTGGAGTGGATGCGATTCTGATTGAAACGATTTTCGACACGTTGAATGCTAAAGCGGCTGTTTATGCAGCCGAACAAGCTATAAAGATAACAGGGGTCGAAGTACCCATAATGCTTTCTGTTACTGTTTCCGATACAGGTGGACGTACGCTTTCCGGTCAGACGCTGGATGCTTTTTTAGCTTCTGTGCAACATGCCAATATTTTCTCTGTCGGATTAAATTGTTCGTTTGGTGCGAGGCAGTTGAAACCTTTCCTTGAACAACTGGCTGCCCGTGCTCCTTATTATATCAGTGCTTATCCGAATGCCGGACTTCCCAATAGTTTGGGGCAGTATGACCAGAGCCCGGCTGATATGGCCCATGAAGTCAAAGAATATATCCATGAAGGTTTGATTAATATCATTGGTGGCTGTTGTGGCACTACCGATGCATACATTGCCGAATATCCGGCTTTAATAGAAGGAGCCCGCCCACATGTGCCGGTTCGGAAACCGGAGTGTCTTTGGCTTTCCGGGCTTGAACTTCTGGAAGTAAAGCCCGAGATAAATTTTGTGAATATCGGTGAACGTTGTAATGTGGCCGGTTCGCGTAAATTTCTGCGTCTGATTAATGAGAAGAAATATGACGAAGCACTTTCCATTGCCCGTCAGCAAGTGGAAGACGGTGCGCTGATTATCGATGTGAATATGGATGACGGTTTGCTGGATGCTCGTCAGGAAATGACTACTTTCCTCAATCTGATAGCTTCCGAACCGGAGATAGCCCGTGTTCCTGTGATGATCGACTCTTCTAAATGGGAAGTTATTGAAGCCGGTTTGAAATGCCTTCAAGGCAAATCGGTGGTAAACTCTATCTCTTTGAAAGAAGGTGAGGAGAAATTTCTGGAACATGCCCGTATTATCAGGCAATATGGTGCTGCTGCCGTAGTGATGGCATTTGATGAAAAAGGTCAGGCAGATACTGCTGCCCGTAAGATAGAGGTCTGCGAACGGGCTTATCGGCTATTGGTGGATAAAGTCGGTTTTAATCCGCAGGATATTATTTTTGATCCGAATGTTTTGGCTGTAGCTACCGGTATCGAAGAGCATAATAATTATGCAGTCGATTTTATCAATGCGACGGGCTGGATACGGAAGAATCTCCCCGGTGCGCATGTGAGTGGCGGTGTTAGTAATCTCTCGTTCTCTTTCCGAGGGAATAATTATATTCGTGAAGCAATGCACGCCGTGTTCCTTTATCATGCTATCCAGCAGGGAATGGATATGGGAATTGTCAATCCGGCTACTTCTGTTCTGTATACGGATATTGCTGCTGATGTGCTCGAAAAGATAGAGGATGTCGTTCTTAACCGTCGTCCGGATGCTGCCGAGCGTTTGATCGAACTTGCCGAAGCATTGAAGGCCGGTAAGGGCACGGACGCACAGTTGTCGACTTCCAACTCTCAATTGTCCGTTCATCAGGCTTGGCGCGACGGAACAGTACAAGAACGCTTGCAACATGCATTGATCAAAGGGATAGGTGATTTTCTGGAAGAGGATCTTGCGGAAGCATTACCGTTGTATGAAAAGGCGGTCGATGTGATAGAGGGCCCTTTAATGGATGGGATGAATCATGTAGGCGAGTTGTTCGGAGCGGGGAAAATGTTTTTACCTCAGGTTGTGAAAACGGCGCGTACGATGAAAAAAGCAGTGGCTATTTTACAGCCGATTATTGAATCGGAGAAACAGGAAGGAGCTTCCTCTGCCGGTAAGGTGTTGCTGGCTACTGTAAAAGGAGACGTGCACGACATCGGTAAGAACATAGTATCTGTGGTGATGGCTTGTAACGGTTATGATATTGTAGATTTAGGAGTAATGGTGCCCGCCGAAACCATTGTACAGCATGCTATTGAGGAAAAAGTAGATATGATTGGCCTGAGTGGGTTGATCACTCCCTCTTTGGAAGAAATGGTTCACGTGGCTATGGAATTGGAAAAGGCCGGTTTGGATATTCCTTTGTTAATAGGTGGTGCTACGACTTCAAAGATGCATACCGCTTTGAAGATTGCTCCTGTTTATCATGCTCCGGTCGTTCATTTGAAAGACGCTTCTCAAAATGCCGGTGTAGCGGCGCGTCTGCTTAATCCGAAAACAAAGGAAGAGTTGGCGATAGAACTGACGAAAGAATATGAAGAATTGCGTGATAAGAGTGGAATGATGCGTCGTGAAACAGTGTCGCTCGAGGAAGCGCAAAAGAATAAACTGAATCTGTTTTAATTGATATAAGTATGAAAAAGATCTGTTTCTTATTATTGCCGGTGGCGGTTCTGTTGGCAAGTGTCATCTCTTGTTCTTCTGCTCCGCAAAACTCGGAGTCTGCTTCTGCTAACGCTGCTTTGGATAATATTTTTGCGCGTAAGAGTGTGCGTACTTATTTGAATAAAGGAGTTGAAAAGGAAAAGATCGACTTGATGCTCCGCGCCGGTATGGCTGCCCCTTCTGGTAAAGATCTGCGTCCTTGGGAGTTCTATGTTATAACCGAACGTGCTTCTCTCGATTCTATGGCTGCGGCTTTGCCCTATGCTAAGATGCTTACTGAGGCCCGTTATGCCATTGTGGTTTGCGGTGATTCCACCCGTTCTTCTTATTGGTATCTGGATTGTTCGGCTGCCGCGCAGAATATTCTTTTAGCTGCTGAAAGTTTGGGGTTGGGTGCTGTGTGGACTGCGGCATATCCTTATGAAGACCGTATGGAGGTAGTGCGCAAGTATATTGCTCTTCCCGAGAATATTCTTCCGCTTTGTGTCATTCCTTTCGGATATCCTGCGGTGCAGCAGCAACCGAAACAAAAGTATGATGAAAAGAAAATACACTATCAATAAATTCCACCTAAAGGAAAGATATAAACAGGTGGCTGTTTGCTGACCTTAAGAACATTTTCCATTTTGGAAATACGAATAGATATTTTACCTATGTTTTTCTACCTGTCGGTTACGAGTGCCAGCGCACAAGAAACACTGACACTTGAGAACTGTCTTGAGATGGGTATAGAAAATAATCCGTCTTTATAGAGTAAGCGCAATGAGATACAGAAAGGCAGATATGGCATTTCTGAAAACTGCGCTAAGCTACTTCCACAAATTAACGGTTTTGCCAATTACAATGACAATATCGATCCCTCCGTATCCGTAACCGACGGTTCTGCTTACGGTACGCCTTACAACGTAACCCATACTTTGCGGTATGGTCCAATGTAGGGTTACAGTTGCAGATGTCACTTTATAACCAGACTCTTTATATTACTTCATCCTGCAAATTTGTAAAATGTATTATCTGGGTCAAGTTACTGCAGCTTCTTGGATTAACATATCGGATATGCTCCGTCTACAACCGAAAACTGATGAATCTGAAAACCTCTGTCGGACATAAGTATGAGATATTTATCAGGCTGATTCAACTGATATCCGAAAAAGCATTTCGCTACTTAAAAACACTCAAAAAAGCATTCAGGAAATTTCTGATTTTTTTAACTTTCCGAATGCTTCTTATTTTGGCACATTTTTCAAAAAACAGACAGGACAGTCACCACAGCAATACCGCAAGGGATAGTTTTTGAGCGATTATTCTTTTATTTTCTTTTTATACGATTCGTATCTTGATATGATATCTCTTACGAAATTGTATGTTTCTATTCCACGGAAATATCCGTTTTTACAGACCGGGTCGGTGAAATATTCTTCATTGCTTTTCAGCAGGATGTAGTTTTCGACGTTGTTGTTCCAGGTGTTTTTGTCTTTTCCGTACTTGTCGGCCAAGGCAATGGCATCGTAGATATGCCCTAAACCGGCGTTATAGGACGCCAGGATAAATTTGATACGTTCTTCTTTATCGGGAATCGCGCTGAGGCTTCTGTCTGTTAGTTTGATGTATTTTACTGCTGCTTTGATGCTCTCTTCCGGATTTTGTTCTTTACCGGGTGGCACTCCCATAGCCCGTGCTGTTTGCGGCATTAACTGCATCAATCCTCTGGCTCCTGCCCAAGATACGGCTGTCGTATCGAAATTCGATTCCGTATAGGCTAATGAGGCCAGTAAACGCCAGTCCCAGTCAATCTCTTTGGAATACTTCTTAAATAAATTGTCGTAATGGGAAATTTTTCCTTCACGGAGCGAGAGGATGGGGGAGTGGGGAACCGATTTGCTGATTTCAAAGTATCGTTTCGTGCTCGCCGTATAAGCCGGTGAGGTCATATTCTCTTCGTGCCATTTATCTGCTGCTGCCGCCAGTTGCGGGCAATCTTTGCGTACAGCCCATGATGCTCGCTGGTCGAAGCTGATGGAAAGCTTGATATTGAGATTGGGATAGTAAGTGGTGTTCAGCCTGGCCAGGTCGTTATCAGCTACCGTATAAGGTATTTTCCCTTGTGCTACTTGTGTGATCAGATCCTCCGCCGTGATGCTGTCGCCCGTCACTTTGTGTATTTGTATGCCGCCTCCCAATTCATTGTTCAGATTGACAAGCCGGTCGTAATATTTACCGGGCTTTACATATACTTCTTTGCCGATGAGTTCTGTGACGTCTGTTATCGGTTTTGTTTTGCCATTGTTCCGTTGTACGATTACCTGATGTGTAATCACTTCCTCTCCACAATAAATGAGGCTGTCTTTCCATTCTTTGGTGATGGGCAGGTTATAGGCAATCAGATCTCCTTCACCGGATAATAGTTTTTGGATCAGTTCAGACACGTTCCGTGCTACTTCAACACGCAGTTTAACTCCTAAGCTTTTGGCAAATTGCTCGCTTAATTCATATTGGAATCCCATTTCCTGTCCACGGTAAATGAAATAAGTAGTCGAACTGTATAACGTTAGTACCACCAGCTCTCCACTGTCTTTAATCTGGGTCAAATCATAGGCTCCTGTCTCTTCTGCCGGATGATGTCTGTGTTTACAGGCCAATATGGAGAAAAGAATAATGAAAAAGACGGGCAATATAGAGCGCCGGGCCGTCATGTCTATCCTAAGTGTTTCTTGATATACATGGTCAGGATATCGATTGCCACTTCATTGTTGCCTCCTTCGGGTACGATAAGGTCGGCGTATCTTTTACAAGGTTCGATGAACTGTTGATGCATCGGTTTCAATACACGTGTATAACGTTCCATCACGGCTTCAGCCGTCCGTCCGCGTTCCACCACATCCCGTTGAATGACGCGTATCAGGCGTTCATCCGGATCGGCATCTACAAATATTTTGAGGTCCATCATATTGCGTAGTTTTTTATCGCAAAGGGCAAGAATTCCTTCGATGATAACTACTTCACGCGGTTCGATATGGATTGTTTCCGGCTGACGGGTACAAGTGAGGTATGAATAGGTAGGTTGCTCGATGCTCTTGCCTTCTTTTAGCATCGAGACATGCTTCGAGAGCAGGCTCCATTCAAAAGCGTCCGGATGGTCGAAATTGATATTTTGGCGCTCTTCCACAGGTACATGACTACTATCTTTATAATACGAATCCTGGGGGAGCAGTACTACTTCACCGGCAGGGAGACTTTCAATTATTTTCCGTACGACGGTGGTCTTTCCTGAGCCCGTTCCGCCTGCTATTCCTATTATTAACATCTGTTGATAGTGTATATTTGAAACAAATAGAGTAATTTTGCATTGAAATAAATGCAGCTTCGGCTGACAAATATATAAACAATAAATTAAAATAGCAACGTTATGGTAAAACACATTGTATTATTTAAGTTAAAGGATGAAGTTCCGGAAACTGATAAACTTGTTGTAATGAATAAATTTAAAGAAGCGATAGAGGCTCTGCCTGCAAAAATATCCGTTATTCGTAAGATTGAAGTGGGACTGAATATGAACCCGGGAGAATCTTGGCATATTGCATTGTATAGTGAATTTGACAACCTGGATGATGTAAAATTCTATGCCACTCATCCCGATCATGTGGCTGCCGGTAAGATTATTGCCGAAGCAAAGGAAAGCCGTTCGTGCGTAGACTATGAAATAGTTTAATGAACCGGATCGCTTTTCCGACTGTTATAATAAGAAAAACGAATAGAGAATGAGAAAAGTATGTTCTTTTTTGTTGCTGATGTTCGTCGTTTTGGCGGCTCATGCGCAGATCCAAGATCCCGTAAAGTTTAAGACAGAACTGAAAACCCTGTCTGATACGGAGGGAGAGATTATTTTTACCGGTACTATTGATAGGGGATGGCATGTCTATTCCACTGATTTAGGAGATGGTGGCCCTATTTCTGCTACATTTAATGTGGATAAGATGACCGGTGCAGAGCTTGTAGGCAAGTTGAAACCTGTGGGGAAGGAAGTTTCGACATTCGATAAGCTCTTTGAAATGAAAGTCCGTTATTTTGAAAATACCGCGCAATTTGTTCAAAAGATAAAGTTTACCGCCGGTACTTACGATATGGACGGATATCTGGAGTATGGAGCTTGTGACGATGAAAGTTGCCTTCCGCCTACTCAGGTTCCATTTCACTTTTCCGGTAAGGCTGAAGGTGATTTTTCTAAAGAAGCTGTAGCCGCTCCACAGTCCGGGACTCAGCCTGCACCGCAACAAGCTACTGTGAAAACCGTTACGGATACTGCTTCTGTTGCAACCATCGGTGGGGCGGACGGAACAACCGGAATAAATGTTTCCGATGGAGAAATCGACCTTTGGAAACCGGTAATCAACGAGCTACAGAGTTTAGGTGAAGAGCATTCCCAAGATGATATGTCCTGGATTTATATTTTTATTACCGGATTTTTAGGGGGATTGCTTGCTTTGTTCACTCCTTGTGTATGGCCTATTATTCCCATGACTGTGAGTTTCTTTTTGAAACGCAGTAAAGACAAGAAAAAAGGCATCCGTGATGCATGGACATATGGGGCATCCATTGTTGTTATTTATGTGACTTTGGGATTGGCCATTACAGCTATTTTTGGAGCGAGTGCATTGAATGCCTTGTCTACCAATGCTGTGTTCAACATCCTTTTCTGTCTGATGTTGATTGTTTTTGCAGCCTCTTTCTTTGGTGCTTTCGAGATAACTTTACCCTCCAAATGGAGCAATGCGGTGGATAGTAAAGCGGAGTCGACCGGTGGTTTGATAAGCATCTTCCTGATGGCATTTACGCTCTCTTTGGTCTCTTTTTCTTGTACCGGTCCGATTATCGGTTTCCTGTTGGTACAGGTTTCTACCACGGGTAGTGTTGTTGCTCCTGCCATCGGTATGTTGGGGTTTGCCATTGCTTTGGCGTTGCCGTTTACTTTGTTTGCTTTGTTCCCGTCTTGGTTGAAGTCTATGCCGAAGTCAGGAGGATGGATGAATGTGATTAAGGTTACTCTCGGTTTCCTTGAACTGGCCTTCGCTTTGAAATTCTTGTCGGTTGCCGATCTTGCTTATGGTTGGAGAATTCTTGATCGTGAAACGTTTTTAGCTTTATGGATTGTGATCTTTGCACTGCTCGGTTTCTATCTGTTAGGGAAAATCAAGTTTCCTCATGATGATGATAGTAATAAGATAGGTGTGACGCGTTTCTTCATGGCATTGGTTTCGCTTGCATTTGCGGTTTATATGGTTCCCGGCTTGTGGGGAGCGCCATTGAAAGCTGTCAGTGCATTTGCGCCGCCTATGAAGACACAGGATTTTAATCTATACACCAATGAGGTACATGCCAAGTTTGATGATTATGATTTGGGAATGGAATATGCAAGATTGCATAATAAACCTGTCATGCTCGATTTTACCGGTTATGGATGCGTAAATTGCCGTAAGATGGAACTTGCCGTATGGACGGATCCTACGGTTAGCAAAATAATCAATGACGACTATGTGCTGATTACCCTGTATGTTGATAATAAAACTCCTCTTACCAAGCCGGTAAAGATTGTGGAAAATGGAACTGAGCGTACTTTACGTACGGTAGGTGATAAGTGGAGTTATCTGCAACGTGTCAAGTTCGGTGCCAATGCCCAGCCGTTTTATGTTCTTCTGGATAACGAAGGAAAACCTCTGAATAAGTCTTATGCCTATAACGAGGATATTCCTAAATATATCGAATTCTTGAGAACCGGTTTGGAAAATTATCGTAAATAACCGACCGATACCCCAATACGTTAATGTGCCAATTGTTGCGCTATGTTTTACGCATCAATTGGCACATTGGCATATTATCCTGTCATTATTTATCTCATTGGCACTTCCATCAATAAAAGAGTAGTCTCTTTAGTAATCTTTATCTGGAATTCTTTGGTGTCCCAAATTCCGATACCGTCACGTTTTGACAGGTGATCGCCGTCTACTTCTATTTCACCTTCAATGACAAACATATATACTCCGTTTCCTTCTTGATGCATTTTGTAATCAATCGTTTGTCCGGCATCGAAGCTACCCATTGAAAACCAGGCGTCTTGTTTGATAGATGCCGGAGTTTCACCGTTGGGAGAAATGATCACTGCCAATTTGTTTTTCTTCAGTAGCGGGCGTATATCGAAATTATTATACTCGGGTTTAGTGTTTTCCACTCTTGGAAATACCCAGATTTGCAAAAACTCCAATTGTTCTTTATCGCTTCCGTTGTATTCACTGTGAAAAATACCGCTTCCGGTACTCATAACCTGAATATCTCCCGGAGTGATCGTTTTAGTGTTTTGCACGCTGTCACCATGTCTTAGATAACCCTTTAGAGGGATGGATATTACCTCCATATTTTTGTGCGGATGAGTATCGAATCCCATAGACGGATCGACACTGTCGTCATTTAACACTCGTAAAGCACCAAAATGTATTCTTTCGGGATTATAATAATTAGCGAAACTGAATGTATGGTGGGTTTTTAACCAACCGTGGTTGAAATAACCTCTTGAAGCAGCTTTATCTATTACTTTTTTCATATTAATTCCTTTCTTTAAATAGTTTATACTAATAACAAATAAAGTAAGGATAAAGTTTTTACAAGTAAACTGATGATTTCTCTTTTGGAGAAGACAGACAACTAATCGCATGTATTTCAGAATGATTTCAAAATTATTGCCATATCTTTGCATAATTATGAAGATAAATTAAGATGGTGAATAAGAAAATAGCAAAAAAAGGAAGTTGGATCATATTTCTATTGTGTTGTATCTTCGGAGAATTGCATGCACAAGATGATTTTACTACCTGGACGAGTCTGAAAATCGCTCATCGCCCTGTGTCCGGACTTACGATAGCCGGAAAGTTCGAATTGCGTACAAAAGATTCCATGAAGTCATTTGACCGTTGGGGATTTGCTGCGGAAGCTAACTATCAGATATTCTCTTTTTTGAAAGCAGAAGCCGGTTATGAAATTCATCATCGGGACAGAGGAAATGAAGGATGGAAATTCAGACATCGATATCGTGTAGGAGCAACAGGAAGTGTAAAATGGCAACATTTCAATTTTTCACTTCGCGAGCGTTTTCAACAGACTTTTTCCAATGGGAACGTTGAAAGTCATTTGCGCTCAAGGTTGAAAGCAGGCTATAGTCCGCAAAGAGGGATCGTTTCTCCTTATTTTTCTATCGAACTGTATCAGGCAATTGGGGATGCTGCCTTTTGGGATGTGGCACGCATGCGCTATAGGCCCGGTGTGGAGATTGATATTACTGACAGATGGTCACTGGATGTGTTTTATTGCTATCAGTATGAGCCGGATAAAAAGAAGCATATTGCAGGCGTGGAGTGTAGTTTTACATTCTGATAATATACTTTTAATACGGACGATAGTACTGTTTTCAAGATAATCGTTTATATTTGTGACTCTTCAATGCCGTTTTGAGTGGCGGACTTTATATAAATGATACAATATGAAAAATCAAATATGCTCATGTAAGAGGGCCTTTCTCCTCTTGTTTCTTCTACTTTTGGGGATGCCTTCTTTTGCACAAGTGCAACAAGAAGTACCTCTTTTTAAATCTACCCGTACCTTTGTGCATAAAGCGGTCCGGAAAGATACGGCATGGACTCCCGGTGCTATTGTCGATCAGATTTACTTTGCCGATACGATAAACAGGGACGAATATCGGTGGAGAATTTATTAAATCCGGACGGTAGTGCCAAAACAAAACTGATCTATGTATATGATAAAAACAACCGGATAAGAGAAGAGATAACCGTTTCGGTAAAACAACAAGGAATTCAGCGGATTTATCGGTACAGTTATGACGAACAGGGACGGGTAGATGGTAAGACGGTATTGGATGCTGACCGGAATATCGTTCTGAAAGATACAATTATAATGATGAATATGGCAATTGGAAGACAAGGGTGAAGTTCATAAACGACGTTCCGGTGCTGTATGAAGAACGTGAATATGTATATTATAAATAAAAAAACAGGGATATGAAAAAGATTATCAACCCGTGGAAGGGTTTGGAAGGTTATAATTGCTTCGGTTGTGCTCCTAACAATGAAGCAGGTGTTAAGATGGAATTTTATGAAGATGGAGATGAGGTAGTAAGTATTTGGAAGCCACGTCCGGAATATCAGGGCTGGATAGATACGCTGCATGGAGGTATCCAGTCGGTATTGCTGGATGAGATTTGCGCTTGGGTGATTCTTCGGAAACTGCAAACTACCGGGGTGACTTCTAAAATGGAGACACGCTATCGCAAGTCGATCAGTACAAAAGACTCCCATGTGGTATTGCGGGCCTCTATTCGTGAGATAAAGCGCAACATTGTTTTGGTAGATGCAAAACTTTACAATGAAGCCGGTGAGCTTTGTACGGAAGCGCTTTGTACGTATTTCACGTTCTCTCAGGAGAAGTCGAAAAACGAGATGCACTTTTTGGCGTGCGATGTAGAACCGGAAGAGATTCTTCCTTTAATTTGAAATTAAAATCGAACTTTTTGTGATAAATGTTTGGTGGTTTGAATGGAATGCTATACTTTTGTCGCTGTAAAGAATGAAAATATGAAATATACAACTACACATCATCATCATCATTTTTCGATCGAATAACTCGGTGGGCGTGTATGATATTGTGTATATATGATATAGAAAACGAGGCTTGCCGGTGAGGTAAGCCTTTTTTTATTATCGTAAATAGAAGTTCTTTTCAATCGTGAATAGTAATCGTTAAATAGTAAATGAAATTATGTGTTTATTAAGAATCGCAGTACAGGCCAAAGGGCGTTTGTTTGAAGAAACGATGGCACTTTTGGAAGAATCAGACATTAAATTGAGTACGACTAAACGTACGTTGTTGGTACAGTCGTCTAATTTTCCCGTAGAAGTGTTGTTCTTGAGGGATGACGATATTCCTCAGTCGGTAGCTACCGGTGTGGCTGATTTGGGAATTGTGGGAGAGAATGAGTTTGTTGAAAAAGGGGAAGACGCAGAAGTCATCAAACGTCTCGGATTCAGTAAATGCCGTTTGTCGCTGGCAATGCCGAAGGATATCGATTATCCCGGTGTGGAATGGTTTAATGGCAAGAAGATTGCAACCTCTTATCCTGTGATTCTGGAGAATTACATGAAAACGAAAGGGGTGAATGCGGAAGTACATGTCATTACCGGTTCGGTAGAGGTGGCTCCGGGTATCGGGTTGGCTGATGCTATTTTTGATATTGTCAGCTCCGGTTCTACTTTGGTCAGCAATCGCTTGAAAGAGGTGGAAGTGGTGATGAAATCGGAAGCGCTGTTGATAGGTAATAAGAATATGTGCGATGAGAAAAAGGAAATTCTGAACGAGCTGTTGTTCCGTATGAATGCTGTGAAAACGGCGGAAGATAAGAAATATGTATTGATGAATGCCCCGAAAGATAAATTGGAGGAGATCGTGGCGGTGCTTCCAGGAATGAAAAGTCCGACAGTAATGCCGTTGGCACAAGAAGGTTGGTGCTCGGTACATACGGTGCTCGACGAGAAACGTTTTTGGGAGATCATCGGAAAACTGAAGGCACTGGGGGCTGAGGGGATATTGGTGTTGCCGATAGAGAAAATGATATTGTGATGTACTTTTCTTTTGTCTTGATACAAAAGAAAAGATACCAAAAGAAAAAATCAAGGCTGCATTTTCTCTCCTACTCACTTCCTCCGTTTCGCTAAAGGGGCTCGAACTCGCTTCGCTCAGACAATCGCCCCTTTCTGACGCTCCACTGCGGGCGTTCGCTTGACGGAGAGAAAATGAGGCCCCTACGGAAATTCCCGAACTATGGTCGGAAGAATGGAAAAGTATTCTTGATTATGGAAAAATAGGAATGAGTTGAGAAAATGTGTGAATTAATCAGAGTATGGATTAGTAGGAATATGAATAGTATTTCGAAATGTCTTTGTAAGATATGCATATACATCCTATTTCCATCCGAATGGTTCCCCCGGCCTCATTTCCGTAGCGTCAAACGGAACGTAGGTAAAAAGCGTAAGAAGGGGCGATTGTCTGAGCGTAGCGAGTTCGAGCCCCTTTAGCTTTTTACCGCAGTGCAGTAGCGTAGGAAATGCAGCCTTGATTTTTTCTTTGGTTCTTTCTTTTGTATCAAGACAAAAGAAAGAATAATATAATAATAAGATGAAAGTAATAAAATATCCTTCAAAAGAGAAGTGGGCGGAGATATTGAGACGTCCCGCGCTCAATACGGAAAGTCTGTTTGATACTGTACGTGGCATTATCGACCGCGTGCGGACAGAGGGCGATAAGGCGGTGATAGAGTATGAAGCCACTTTCGATAAGGCGGAGTTGACATCACTTGCGGTGACGAATGAAGAATTGGAAGAAGGGGTGGCTTTGGTTAGTGAAGAATTGAAAGCCGCCATCTCTTTGGCAAAGCAGAATATTGAACGTTTTCATGCGGCACAAAAGTTCGTAGGTAAGAAAGTAGAGACAATGCCGGGCGTGACTTGTTGGCAAAAGGCGGTAGGTATTGAGAAAGTGGGATTGTATATTCCGGGAGGAACGGCTCCTTTGTTTTCTACCGTATTGATGCTGGCAGTTCCGGCTAAGATTGCCGGTTGCAAAGACATTATTCTTTGTACACCTCCCGATAGCAAAGGAAAAATACATCCGGCTATCCTTTTTGCTGCACGGTTGGCGGGAGTGGATAGAATATTCAAAGCCGGTGGTGTGCAGGCTATTGCAGCTATGGCCTATGGAACGGAAAGTATACCGAAAGTTTATAAGATTTTCGGACCGGGAAATCAGTATGTGACTGCTGCCAAACAGTTGGTCAGCCTGCGTGATGTCGCTATCGATATGCCTGCCGGACCTTCGGAAGTAGAGGTGCTGGCTGATGATTCGGCAAATCCGGTATTTGTGGCTGCGGATCTACTTTCGCAGGCAGAACATGGAGTTGATAGCCAGGCAATATTGATTACGACTTCTGAGCGACTGCAGGCTGCCGTAGTGGAGGAAGTGGAAAGGCAATTGGCCGAATTGCCTCGTCGTGAAATCGCAGAGAAGTCACTTGCTGACAGTAAATTGATTCTGGTCAATGACATGGATGAAGCGGTAGAGCTGACCAATGAATATGCTCCGGAGCATTTAATCGTAGAGACATCAGACTATATGGAAGTGGCAGAACGCGTAGTGAATGCCGGTTCTGTCTTTTTAGGATCGTTCTCTCCGGAGAGCGCAGGGGATTATGCATCAGGAACCAATCACACGCTGCCTACTAATGGTTATGCAAAGGCATATAGCGGTGTAAGTCTGGATAGTTTTATCCGTAAGATCACTTTTCAGGAAATTTGTTCTGATGGTATGAAAGCTATCGGTCCGGCTATTGAAACGATGGCTGCCAATGAGCAGTTGGATGCTCATAAGAATGCCGTAACCGTCCGTCTGAGAAATATTAATCATAAATCATAAACATTCACATGAAAACCTTGCAAGAACTAACCCGCACCAATATTTGGAAGCTGAAGCCTTATTCTTCGGCACGGGATGAATATAAGGGGGCTGCTGCTTCCGTATTTCTGGACGCTAATGAGAATCCGTATAATCTTCCACACAACCGGTATCCCGATCCGTTGCAGTGTGATTTGAAAAAAGAGCTGGCCAGGATCAAAAAAGTCGATTCCGAACATATCTTTTTGGGAAATGGCAGTGATGAGGCTATCGATCTTGTTTTTCGTGCTTTCTGTGAACCGGGTGAAGACAATGTGGTAGCTATCGATCCCACTTATGGCATGTATCAGGTTTGTGCAGATGTGAATAATGTGGAGTACCGGAAAGTTCTGCTTGATGAGGATTTTCAATTCTCTGCCGATAAATTGCTGGCAGCAACCGATGAACATACCAAATTGATTTTTCTCTGTTCTCCTAATAATCCGACAGGCAATGATTTGCTGCGTACGGAGATCGAAAAGGTTTTGAACCACTTTGAAGGGTTGGTAGTTCTTGACGAGGCTTATAATGATTTCTCTGAGGCTCCTTCTTTCCTTGCCAATCTGAAGGAATATCCTAACTTGGTGGTGCTCCAGACTTTCTCCAAAGCATGGGGATGTGCAGCTATCCGTTTGGGGATGGCTTTTGCTTCCGTCGATATTATTAATATCCTGAATAAAATCAAGTATCCGTATAACGTGAATGACTTGACCCAGAAACAGGGGATGCAGATGTTGCATAAACACGATGAGATAGAACGTTGGGTGAAAATGTTGAAGGAGGAACGGGAGTATTTGGAAGACGCTTTTACCGGCTTGCCTTGTGTCTTAAAAGTGTTTCCTTCGGATGCCAACTTTTTCTTGGCACGCGTGACGGATGCTGTAAAAATTTACAATTATCTGGTAGGCGAGGGAATCATTGTCCGTAATCGCCATAATATCTCGCTTTGCTGTAATTGCCTTCGTGTAACTGTTGGTACGCGTATGGAGAACGACAAATTGCTGGAAGCGTTGAAAAGAATGGGGCCTCTCCCCAGCCCTCTCCGT
>NZ_HF991123.1:2242-80915 GCF_000432295.1 Bacteroides sp. CAG:189 | reverse complement strand
TCAACAACTACAGAAAAGTAGTACGTGATCAGACATTTGTAGACCAAACAGAGAACCTCTACCACCTGAGCCTCCCGCAGGAATCGGGATTTGAGAGCACGGAAAGTTCGTATGACCTGAAAGAAATGCACCGCATAGTAAACTCACTGCCAAAAGAATACAAAGTGCCGTTCTCTATGCACGTTTCCGGATTCAAATACCGCGAAATTGCAGAGAAACTTAATCTCCCGTTGGGAACTGTAAAGAGCAGGATCTTCTTTACACGCCAAAAGCTACAGGAAGAATTGAAAGATTTCAGATAATCGCATTATATAACCTAAACCGACGACTTATCGATTTCTATTTCTATATGAGTAATTTTTAGTGCAGATTTTTAGTTGTGTTAATTTAGGAGCAAGAGGAAGAGATTCCACGCTTGCTCCTTTTTTATCCCATGAAAAGCCTCAACAAATCAATACTACATTATTTTCCCTTGAACTCTACCGTTTAGAACCCATACCTCTATAACATATGCATGATATATATTAAAGAAAGAGTTTAAAAACGGAACTATAGGCAACGAACTATTCATTTTGATTTATCTAAAAAACGACACCAAACCCAGAAAAACACACAGTATTCCGCAAAACAACAAAAAATACAATGGCGAACTCAATGATGTTTCTAAAACAGCGCTCTGCGGTTTCTGCGGATTATAAAAGTTCGCCAAAAGTATCTTCCATATTCAATTCATTCAATATAATAAAATTTTGCAGACTCATCTAATTCATTCGTTAGTTCCGAATCAAATTTAAAGTTATAAAGCATCCATCATATCTGTATCGCATTTATTATCACACGCATATCTTCTCCTTCATAATACAACAAGACTCCTGGGACACAAGATATAATGCAACCGAAACCTCTTCCATAAACACTATCCAAGGCATCTCTCAGCAACAGGTTTCTTTTATCTAAGGAAGACATACTTGACAAAATATAGCAATCATCCGATGCACCTTTCTTCTTCAAATATTCCAAAATCATTTCAGTTGTAAAATTACTAGGAAGATTCGTAATATATTTATTTTCAAAGGCATTAAAATGATCTAACTTGGAAATAAACTTTGCCCGACCTTTTTTACTATTCAAAAGTAGCTTAATACGCTCTTTGCTGTCACTACTTATTACGTTAGGCAACAAAATTTCATGTACATTCATCATTTAAATTGTTCTAAATATTTATAGATATAAGGTAACTCTTTTGCTGTATTTTCGACTCTTTCCATCATCGACTTGGATAATAGATCTTCAAAATCAAGTGTATCACCTTGGATTGTCACAGTGTACACTTGATGAAAATCAGCATTTTGTTCTATCAATAAATATCTAACAATATTTGCCCGATTCCCTATTATCGCATTATGCAAAGGAGGGTAACCCGGTTCTATTGCCAAATTAACATCAGCACCTGCTTTTATCAATAATTCAACCTTTTCTATATTATCAGAAGCTGCACATATTAATGGGGTCTCTATTGATCGCATATAAGTTACAGAATCCGAATCTGACACACAATCGTTGGGGTCACCTCCATACTTTAACAACAACCTCAATATTTCAATATCCTCACCATAAGCACTCGAAGCTAATACAACAGGAGATTGTCCATTAAAATAATCATGCATATTAGGATCTGCACCTTTAGATAAAAGAAATTGAACCATTTCTGTTTTATTATGCCATATCGCCCAAAACAACAGACTTTGTCCAAAGATAGGTTCTCTATAATCAATATCAATGCTATCTCTTAATAAAATCTCATTAATACGAATTGTGTCACCGGAACGAACAGCCTTGGCGAGCTTCCAACCTGGGGTATCTTGCCATAAACGTATATTCCTCTACCTGTCATCTTTTCCTTAGGTACTTGACAAGAAAAGAATATAATTAGTAATAAAACAAACGCACCTATTCTCATTGCTATTATTTTTTTTAATTCTTTGTTATAGAACCAATAGAACAGTCACTACTACACTTCTAAAAGGCTTTCCTAATTACTGTAATCTCCGTTTTAGTATAATGCATACCCTCCGAGACTTCAACATAAAAGACGAGAGTTATTCTTATTGTTTTCATTGTAAAAAATATAACATGCATCTCTTAGGATAACAAAAGTAAATATCATCACCAACTTATTATACTTCATATCAACCTCTTTCAATAACATTGATTTTAATCTTTTCATTTTCCAAGTATTATTCAATTCATTTTGTCTTTCATCAAATTACTTACATATTTTGTCCAAAGTTCCATTTGCATCATAATTTAACGCCTCATGGTAAATCCGGGTTTCCCGGAATATGCTTCATTCCACTTCCGGCATAAAAGTAATAATAAGTTTTAAGAATATTATCTGTTCTATCCATTTCAGTTTCTAAATTCCCTCTCGAATTGTATTAACCACTCCCACACCCGGTTTATATTGATAAGTCGTAATGTGTGCTGAAGGTAACTTCGCCCGTAATTGATTGTCCCAGATAAATTCATTCGCACCGACAGCAGTCAACAGAGCCTCCCTAAAGTCCGATAAAGTTACATTTGTGATTTTAGCTATCAAAAAGTAATCTCTTCACCATTTGGAATAGTTATCTTTATCAAATACCAAGAGGTGGCAATCCATTCATCCTCATACCACATAAGAAATCTATTGATATGTATCATCAAAGACTACCTATATCGGTCGATCACACTGAACAACCCATTGTCGTTTATGATTCAACAAAAATTTCCCTTGATAACCTCCAAAGTTAAAATAAAACTCATCCGGTGCAGTATCTTTAATCACTTTGTCGATATCTTGAGCAACCTGACGCAATCTTGTTCTTTGATTCCATTCGGCACTATTCAAAACTGAATATTGAAAATAATATCCGGCTTCTTTCCCACTACTGCCATAATGGAGATTATTGAATTCATCCGACATATCATTCACTATACATGAATACCAAAAAAAAATTTCTCATATCATACAATGCTAAATCAGTAAAATTCTCAACAGTTCTTCTCTGTTATGTCATCAAGAAATTACAAATTCCATTATTGCGTTCTCTACAGATTATAAAGAATACATAACGGTGATACCATATAAAACGGTTAAGCTAATTATCAAACAATGACCGCGCCCACTCTATTGGAATACCAATGTAATGATCATAACCAACAACATGATTATTTAAAGCAACCAATATTATAAATACAATAACAGCCGCTATAATAATCCATGTCCCTAACGTATCATACCATTTCTCAGGTTTTATATACTCATTTTCATTCATCCTTTTTATATGGGTGTTTTTAGTTGTCCATTTTTTCTTTTTTCTTTTATTCATAAATCATCATCGTTGATTAAATTCTGGTAAGATTCTCTTTTCTTGTTGCATAGGTCAGAAGGTTTCTGGATTTTTAATAAATTCAATCATTATTAGTGGATAACTCACAATATTACTTACCTGACTTGTATCTGTTGTACGGGTAGAAACTAAGAGATTAAGGACAATCCTCAACAATTTGGCATCTTCTTTTTTGAGTAACGAAAACACAAAGCTTACTGAGACGATTTTTCTATTTCCTTTTCCTTAATAATTTCCCATTCTGTTCCTCCAAAAGCTGGATATTGGCACATCAATATATAAAACACTCCAAGTTCTTCATAACCAAGTATGTATGGCTGGGAATCACCACTTACATAACTGAAAATTTGATCTTTCCAGTTCTCTCGGCTTAAAGTAGTTGTTCTATCAGGGATAAAGATAGCATCCATCTGAACTTGCCCCCAATCCATATATACAATAAAATGATATTGTTCTTCGTCGGGAACTAGATAAATCCATTCCCCCCCATCGCAATCACCGCACCATTTAGCATCAATGGGAACATTGAAAGGTCTTTCCGGAGGAGGACATTTATAACCTTTTATTGGAATAACACAATATATTATTATCAACACAAAAGAAGTTATAACTATAATTACAATAGGCTTTTTCATTTTTTTTCATCAATTAAAGTCCGAAAAAATCTTTTATCTTCTGTCCAAGAGTTTTAGTAGGTGTAATTATCGTTCCTGTACTCTTACTGTAATCTACCTTGTCATAAACACTTCGATATGCATCTGCTATATTCTTTGGGGTATTGATTACCGTACCCGACACTTCTGATTTTACATTCTCATCCTGTTTAAGCACATCTGAAGCAAAAGTCGCACAATTATCCCCTGTGAGACTATAAGGTTCTCCGTCCTTATTATACTCTTCCTTCATAATATTACTTTCATTGAATTTAGATTGAGCATAATCATTCATTGTCTCAAAATCGTCACTTACCACATACGCTCCTCCTATTTTCCCTTTTTGCCCTGACTTATCAGAAATTGTTTCTAAAACTTTATTTAATGATTTTTGTTCACTTACTTCTTTTATAGAAATACATTTTTACTATAATTCTTGTTGAACCACTGTGACTTTTCCGCCCTTTATGATTTTGGGGAAGTTCTCCCCATTCACCTTTGCCGTCACAAGTTCTTCCCCTTGTATTATTCTTCTTTCAATAGCTGTTTTATAGTCAGGATCGGGAGTTATATCGCTTGTCGCTTCTTTACGAGCAACCACATGACCAAACTCATGTTCTAAAATAGTAGCTGGAGACAAGACATACCCATCTTCCAATCTTAATGCTTCCACAGGATTAAATAATATGCCATTAGACATCGGAACAGGTTCGGAACTTACATACGTTTCCTTAACTCCTACCTTATACCTCGAATTAGTAACATTTTTCTTCATATTATTCCCGCCATCATCACATGTGTCAAATATCCTTAAATAGCTCATTAGCCTTACGGGTAATCCTACATCCAACAAACAATCCAAACAAAAACAACACTAAATAATTAAATAGAATAGATTTTTTACCTAAGAAGAATAAAAAATAAACCGAACTATAATAGCAAAATACGTTAACAACTATCAGATATGATTTTAAATAGAAATACCTAACAATTTTCTTTATAGGCTTTGGGCTTTTATCACAACCCTTATATCCACTGAAATAGTCGAATATCCATCCTAAAAATAAGACTATAAATAAAATCACTAATACAACTTTTATCACAATAAGATAAGCAAAACTTGCTATATATTGATATAAGACATGATAAGCAATCATTAAAGCAATTGCAGGAGTAAACAACTTTCTACTTGTACTAATAAAAAAATCTTTCATAAAAATTACTTATTAAATATCCATTCTTTTAAACGTTTCCATAACCCTTGGTCATTTTGTCTTGGCTGTGATTGAATACTTTTAGCCTTTTCTTTATGGGCTTCAACCGCATCTTTACTTGGATCTGGATTGGTTAATTCTAATACACTGCTAACACCAGCCGCAACAGTTATTACGCCAAAAGCCGTTTTTGTACCTTTTCGACCATCATTAGGATCTCTTTTGGGTGCTGGATCACCATTGGGCATAGTACCCGATATATTAGTATCGATGCTATTGGCTATATTTGCTTGCTGTTGATCTAATTCTCTCTTGTTTCTTCTATCCCGATTTCTTTGATGTTTATAATCAGGATTTATAGCTGGTGATAATGAACTCAAAGCAGGTAAAAAAACAGCACTTAAAATCACAAGATTTGTTTGCATCGTTCTTTTTACACCTTCAACACCACTATTTACAGCTCTAATTATATCTTGATCTGAAATAGTAGAAGTTTGATGTGGAGGGTAATAGACAGGTAATGGTATTGGAACAGGAGCAGGAACCGGAATTACTTGTTTACCATCCGGATCAACATATTTAAGTGGATTATTCAAGCAATACACATACGGACTCACCGAATAGTATTTCTCACACAACGGATCCATCGAAGTAAAGCTTGGAATAATCGAATATTGCCAACGTCCTGTAAAGTCATACTCATTCAGCCCGTGCATGCTCACCAGCTCCTTTCCACCAAACATGTACGGCTGGCGTTCCTTCTCTGTGCTACGGTCGAAAAGGACACCGGAGGGATAATACTCCAAAGACTGGTCGGCATAATAGCCCTGAGAATTACGGGTGATACGGACATTACCTAAATGATCGTGTACATAATAGTAATAGGCATAGTTGCGATGGGAATCTATGCCGACATAATCGGCACCGACATACCCTTCGGGAGTTTGAACCATGAACATTCTGGGAGTATCACCATACCAGCTACGATACATGTAATGACCGTCCCATTCATCCGTAGAAGTACTGTAGGAAGCATTCCCATGATAAACAGCGTCCTGGGGGACAACGATTCCCGTACTATATGTCTTATAAACCGCTTTCACCTTTCTGCCATCAGCCAAATAACTGTTGATAATCTGATTGCCATTCTGAAATTGAATGGTATCCGGCAAATTTAAGAAATTATGCCGGGTGGCAACGACTCCTTTATCTAAATTCTTTATCAGATTGCCATTATTATCATAATAATATTCAATGGATGCATCAGACAGGTCCGGATAGGACATACTGCCGAAGTCATATCCCGATACCGGACTTCCGGAAGATACTTTCTTGATTTGGTTACCGGTGTACTGAATATTCAGCGCATCGGTCTTGTTCTCACCCAACTGGCGTTCCAGATAGGTGATATTGCCCATCCTGTCATATTCATACAACTCGGAATACGGGATACTGCCGCCTGCCTTGTCATAAGAGTTTGCCGCGGTCAGGCGGTTCAGGCCGTCATAAAGAAACAGATAATTGTATGAATGGCCATTCTGCTCATATCCTATCCCGGCTATGTTACCGTTATAGCGAGGTACAAAGCCTGATCCGGAGCCGGTGTCATAATATAATCTTTGTACGAAACTCCGGCTTTTTATGGCCGATACCCAGTTTCTTATGTTATACTCATACCGCACGGTATCCATGTCATTGTGCCGTCTCTTCTCCTGAAGCCTGCCCAAGTCATCATATACGGACTCGGAAAGCAGAATCCGCTCTCCCTTATTATGGGTATGATAAGTCTTTACCGGCCGCCCGGCATTGTCATACTCATATTCGTAAAGTTCCTCCTGGCTGTTATCCCCTCTGGGATCGCCGGAAGGATAGGGGTAAATGCCATAGGCAGAGGAGTGCTTATACTTCACACACAGAGGCTGCCCGGTAAAGCCGTATCTGGTCCAGGTATAATCAAGGTGCCCAGACGGAAGCAGGCTGCTTCTTTTTTGTATCTCGCGACCCCTGACATCATAATAATGAACGGCAAACTCGCCCTTTCCCAAATTGTCCAACTGACGGACATAACTTCCTGTCAGCAGGCCCTGGGCGCTTTCGTGCCTTACACCGAAAGAGGCGTCTTCCACGTAATCCATACCCCGATATTGGAATGGCTCAAAAGAGAGGAAATCATACCGGTCGTAGTAATTCACTATCAGGACCTTCACACCGTAGCCCGACAGGACGGAAGTTTCATAACCGAACAAATTGTCCGCCTTGTTCAAATCATAAGGGCAGTTTTGGGTCAATGAAGCCCTGAACAGGGTTTCTTTGTATTTGTCAGCCAACTCTTCCCTCGAGCTCTGCGTTTGCATCAGTCCGGTAACGACCACTCTGCTGAACGTGTCGTATAAGTTGAAAGTCCACTCATTTCTGGCGCGCTGTACCCCGTCCTGGGAAAGGACCGGATTATCGGCCCGGTCGTAGACATAGTATATAGGCCGGCATCCCGGCAGTGTTTTCTCTATGCACCGGTTGCGCGCATCGTATTTGTATTGGTAACCGTAAAAAGACAGTTCCGGAGTATCCTGACAGGCGGGAGGAAGTACAAAACGCAGGTTACCGAAATCATCATAAACATAGTAGGTGTCATAAGTCTCTCCGGCAGAAGTCTGGCGGGTCAGAACCGTCTGCCCTAACATGTCTACGAAAGAATACGACGGATTGCCATCCTCGTCGGTTACTTTGTTGACATACAGCGAACCGCCGGAATAGTTGCCGCCTTGTGTCAGCGTCCCCGAATCGTCCAGTTTGTATAACTTGCAGGCCAATGCCCCGGTAGCGGTATTGGTCAGATAATCGGTCGATACCGGGCGGGCGGCCCAGGAACTGCCGGCGCCATACTGCCTGACGACACGATTCAGGGGAGAGGCTTCGTAGACGGATTCATTGAAGGCTCTCGGATCGCCGCCATAGGTGGTGGAAATCTTCTTTTTTATATCTTCCGGAGACAGATAGTCCAGGGAGTTCACATACGGCAGCCAGGTTTTGGATTCACGTCCCAAGGCATCGTATTCCCGGAGGGTGGAGAGATTGGCACCGGAGGGGGTGATATTCTTTTGTACGTTCAGGTACGGACGCCCCAGCCCGTCGTAGTATTGAACCGTCTCCAGGTATCTGGAGGCATTCTCATCCAGCATCACGCGGGTACGGATGTAGTTCTGATTGTCATCCTGCGAAAGGACAGGCTTCCAATCCAGTATGGACAGGATTAGCAATATATAAACGTGTTTCATAAGTTTTTGTTTTTAAAGGTTGGCCGGTTACCGTTTCAGTATCTTTTCGCCATATGTTTTATCCCCGACGGCTATGCGCAGCAGGTATTCCCCCGCAGGCAGTCCGCCCAATGGGAGTTGTTCCCGGTAACTTCCCGCACTTTGGCAGGCCTTTTGCACGGCGGAATACCGGCGTCCCCGGATGTCGTACAGTTCGATGCCCACATCGGAGTCTGTCTTCAGGATATAGTTCAAAGACACCTCCTGACCGTCCGAATGGCAGGCATAGCGAATAAGTTCATCTTCATACGCGTGCCCATACCCCTTTTCTCCCGGATTTTCCGTCAGGAAAGCCTCGGAACGGTTGTCCGTTTCCCTCCTGTCGCGTTTTTCCTGATTCTCCGGATCACCGCCCAGACCATAATACTGCTCTTCCGGCGGATAATAGAAAGAGGTGGAGAAATGGGTGGATTTCTTGCCGGATTTGCAAATGGCGCTGTGCATGCTTTCAAAGATCGGATAGCGATACCCCTCTGCATACCAACGCCAGGTATCGATCTGAAAATGGGCCGAGTCGTCAGCCAGGTAGCGGTTCACGCTGTCACGATAGCAGACCGGACCGGTAACGGTATCCAAGCCGGCCACTGCATGAGCAGGTCCGGGCCCCGTCCGTTCGAAGACAAGCTTGCAGGTATGTACCCGCAGGACATGATGCAAGGTATCTCCTCCGGGAAGAATCATCAGGCCGGTGGCATCCGCAGTGACTGTGGACCTGCCGCAAATATCAATCCCCAGCCGGTTGCAATAATTCCCTTTTCCGCCGAAACAGGTGGTAAGGCTGCGTCCATAAGGGAACGGAAATATCAGCAGGGATTCGGGTATCCGGTATCCGATCCGCGTGGTGGAGTTTTCGTAACCGGGAGTAAACAGGGTATCGCCGGATAATTGATAACGGTACATGGTCCGGTGCTCGATGCCGATAATGGTATCCGAATCAGGATGCGGAGAGGTGTATCTGAGTTCGTAGTTCGCGTTCCTGTTTTCCAGCTCACTGAAATTCCAGACAATCCCTGTCCCTTTTGCACCGGGAGATTTATACGCTGCCTCCTGCTTGCCAAGACGATCGCCCGGACGGGGAAGATGAGTTGTACGTTCCAAAGAATACTGTGAAAACAACTGGAGAGGAACCATCACAGCCAACATAAAGAACAGAAATAATTTCATTATTTATATCTTTTAAAAGTTAGTAATCCAGGAATAAATCAATAAGGCATATAGTTATATTCATATTTAGATTCAACGTGCCCCACATGATCCGTCTTTTCTACAAGGCGACCCGCCGCATCATAACGAAAGTTTGTAACCTTACCATTTGGAGAAGTCACGGAGAGAACTCCCACTAAAGGGGAATAAGTATATAAATAAACCTGTATATCCGGATAAGAACTACGCAAAACCTCTACAAACGAAAAATCAGGAGAAGAACTGAAAGAAAAACGCTCCGGACGTATGATACTCCAGACAGTATTCATATCCGTCTCCGGTATATTACGTATCTCCGCCACCAGATACCTGCAATTGTATCCCCATAAACGAATAGTACGGGTACCATCCCGATTAACCTCAAACAGGGCGTGCCCCAAACTGTCATAGTACGGATAGGCTGTCATAAACTGATAAGGCTCATTTCTAAAAGATTGCATAATAGAATCTTTCACGGGTAAACTGCCGTGCATACGATAAGTAGTACGGGAAGAAGCAAGTCTCCGGGTATTACGAAAAGTCGTTTCTTCAACCGGCTTATTAATCATATTGGCTGCCACCATGCGATTATAAACATTCGAAACCTCCAAAGAGGTCCGTTCATTGGGATAAGCATAAGTATGCTTCAAGGTAGAGCCATCACTGCAATAATCTTTCTGTTCTATCAATTGATTCAACCGGTTATACTTATATCTTTTCGAACGAAGGACAGAACCCTTAGTAGTAGTCCGCTCCACACTTGCCTGCAAAGGATACGATTTCAAGTATATCTTTTTGGCTAAAGCCCCTCCCTCCATCGATCGAAAAGAAACAATATAATCACCCGGATCAAAAGGTACCCTATCATAATCAGGATCCAAAGGAAGCATTTCATCATTCACTCCGACATCAGAATAAAAATAAGATTCGCGTTTTGATAAAGAGCCATCCCTCTGAAAGAAACTTTTAGAAAGAAGACGACCTCTCTCTTGTGAAGCACTGGTGACACGATTTACATTGCATGAAACCAAGCTGAGTTCACTGGCCATCGTATTTTGCTTTAAAGAGACGTCGGGTTTATCCGGATTACTCCTATAATCGGAATAAACATAATAGATAAAAGAGCCGTCATCAAAACACTCTTTGACATTCGAATACCCGACATGCTGATCCTCAATATTGTAATTTTTATACCAAATATCACTAACTACATATACTTCATTCCCCTGATCATTAATAAAATAAGGAGGATATTGACACAAAATACCGCTTTTCCTACCCGATTGATCTTCGTATTTAAACGTACGGCACTCTTTTCCTTGTGTCTTTCCATCCACATTACAAATCTGAGATACCCGAAACCCACCAGCCACTCCTTCTTTTTCTACCAACATAGGGGTAAAACTATTTATATAGACACGAGTCTCTACACGCTCTCTATAAGAATGCGGTTCATAAAGAAACTCCGAATATCCCCCTGTCGGATAAACCATTTTTTTAAGCAATCCGCTACCTTGAGAATTATCAAGACTCCAATACCCCCAAAAATCAACATGCTTCGTGTCCGGCTCGGGATATGTAGTATGATTATATTCCATTCGATAAACTCCGCCATCAGGCATATGAACGCTTTTCAAAAAGCGGAGATGCTGTTTATTATCATACTCGAATACATATTTATATATTTCTTTCGAATCCTGTTTCACAGACAGAGAGGATAACTGGAAAGAAAGATAATTATAGTCCGCAAAACCCAGATAAAACTTCCGGCAAGTCTCTCTCGAAAGTGAGAACTCAACGCTCACTCCTGTATCCGGAATCGTAATAGAAGCAGGATATACCCCTTTGACCGCAGAATAGGTGCGCCTGTCCCAAGAAGTATTGTCACTGGAAGAAGAAGCCTGCCAATATGGAGAATCGATTCGATCAACAAATCCAGAAGCATAATTAAAGTTCATGACACGTCCATTGGGAGCTTGAATTTTCACCAGATGCCATGCCATGATGACCGAGCGCCTATCTTTAAAAGGTATATTCTGTCCCGGTTTTACATCATTGCGATATTCCAATGCCGATAAATCACCGCCAAAAGAATAGACATAACCATTACCGTCTGTTATCTTTATAACAGAGCTACGAGGATATTGATTCTCGACATATTGCACGGAAAGCCCCGAAATATCAATTTTCAACTCCGGATCGGTGCTCTGTATATGTCCGTCATTGTCTATCATAAAATGTCCGGTCGTACCCGGAAAACGAAAAAGGAAAAGATCGGGCTGAGCATCATAATAATATCCTCCGGAAGTCATCGGTAAATAGCAGGAGTAAGAATCACACTCCACAACCGAAGGAGCAAATGTAAGCAATTGTTTAGCCGTAAATTTCCTCTCTTGCGATGCAATCCAAAACCCTCTTTCCATATTATATCCGCTGTTTGAAGCCGGATCATAGCCATTATGCCCATTCGCATCATCCGGAGCACCATATACCTCACGCGTAATTACCCCACCAAAGTTCACCACCCAATCAAGCCCAACCAACCCGGGGTGTTTAGCAGGTTTCAGACCGTCTGAAGTATAGCTAAGAGATAACGGCATAGAGAAATCCGGATCTTGTAGCGTGTAAAGAGGAATCTCCACACTAACCTTTCCTGAAAAATAAGAGACAGGCGTTAATCCATATCGAATGAAATCAGCCGGCTGTGAAGTAATCTTGCCAAAACGGCCTTGTCCGAGACAATAAGAAATACTAAATAAAAAGAGATACAAATAGCAGATAATTAACCTCATAATAAAAAATCAATTAATTAAAGAAAATCGATTACTACTCTATAAGCCAGAAGTAGCCTATTATATTATATAAATATTGACATAAGCAATAACAAGCTAAAAATATAATTCCTCCACATCTCAAACAAAATGAATGCTTCTCCAAACAGAAACATATTTTCTGTAAATATGAACATATATATTACAATATCCTAAAAAATGACCCGGACAAATCAAACATCCATAAAAACGATTAAATACATGATTATAAGAAATATATCACAAATCCAAATAAAGATTACCCGGACAATAAGAAAATTATTTTTATCTACAAATACAGGGACTGTTATAAACTACCAATATATTTAGTCCAAGCACATCAAATATTTAATAAGAATTACATCAAAAAAGACTATTTGATTACAACATTTTTAATATATCAAGTACAAAAAAGTAAGTATATAACAAAGAAAAACACATAAAAAAACACATAAAAACAACAAGTATACGACTCTATGTTATCAATAGTTTCACCACATCACACACTTTCCCATTAACCCCCTCATTCACAAGGCATAACAAAAAGATATCTTTTTGACTGCCGTAGCACATGGTTATTACTTGCACAGCCATATACTTTAGCATATCTTTGTGAAAAGATTCAGCACTAAAGACATCCCCATGTTGTCGTTCAAAACATCCGGATGTTCTTGTTTACAACATGCCCATGTTTTGTATCAAAACATCCCCATGTTTTTAAAGCAAAAGTATAAAGTCACAAACAAGACGATTGAAAATTTATAAACAGTACAAGTATAATTATCAATAACAGAAGAATATATGGCTATTAATTATGTAGTTACCAAGAAGGTGGACACAACAAAGGGAGAAACAAACGTGCGTTATTATGCAACCACAAGAGCTTTACAAAAGAAACCCGTCGACAGTGCGGAAATAGCCCGGCAATTGGCGGAAAAGAGTTCACTGCAAGACGGGGATGTCATGTCGGTACTTGTACAGTTATCAGGTGTTATCGCTGAACATCTGCACCAAGGACGCACCGTTAGCATCGACGGGCTGGGCAATTTCTTTCCCACAATCACGAGTAAGGGAGTGGAAAAACCGGAAGAATGTACTGCCGACAAGGTATGGGTAGCACGTATCGGCTTTAAATCAGCACCGGCATTTCTGAAAAAGATACGGATGAAAACCAAGTTTCTAAGCATCCAACTACGGGAACAGAAAAAGGCAAATACCCAAAAGAAAAACACTTCGGGGAACATTTAACAATCTGTTGAAAACTTTATTCCATATTTTCCATACAGGAGGTTCTTTTTTCTTTGAGAAATATGTATTTTTGCCGTCACTTGCTTATATAATAAGGTAGAACAGATGAAGGAGACACAAGAGGAATTGACATATCACGTACCGGTATTACTAAAAGAGAGCGTAGACGGAATGAATATCTGCCCGAATGGCACGTATGTAGACGTGACTTTCGGTGGTGGAGGGCATTCCCGTGAGATACTTTCGCGTTTGGAAAAAGACGGACGTTTATTAGGATTCGACCAGGACGAGGATGCCGAACGAAACATTGTCGATGACCCGCGCTTCATTTTCGTGCGAAGCAATTTCCGCTACCTGCACAACTTTCTACGCTATCACGATATAGAGAAAGTAGACGCCATACTGGCAGACTTGGGAGTATCCTCCCATCACTTCGACGACAGTGAACGAGGATTTTCTTTCCGCTTCGACGGTGCATTGGATATGCGTATGAACAAACGGGCCGGACTCACAGCAGCAGATGTGGTAAACACTTATGCAGAAGAACGGTTGGCAGATATCTTCTACCTGTATGGAGAATTGAAAAACAGTCGCAAATTAGCATCGGTTATCGTCAAGGCCCGTGCCAACGGACAAATAAAGACAATCGGCGAGTTTTTGGAGATCATCAAGCCACTCTTCGGCCGGGAACGCGAGAAGAAAGAACTTGCCAAGGTGTTTCAGGCACTTCGCATTGAAGTAAATCAAGAGATGGAGGCGTTGAAAGAAATGTTGACAGCAGCAACGGAAGCCTTGAAACCGGGAGGAAGATTAGTCGTTATCACTTACCATTCATTGGAAGACCGGATGGTTAAAAACATTATGAAAACCGGTAATGTGGAAGGTAAAACGACACAGGATTTTTTCGGTAACCTGCAAACGCCTTTTAAATTGGTGAACAACAAAGTCATTGTGCCGGACGAAGAGGAAATAGAACGCAATCCGAGATCACGGAGCGCCAAACTAAGAATCGCAGAAAAGAAATAAGCAGAAGAGATAGAAACTTATGGAAGAGAAAGAGAAAAAGATAAATAAAAACGAGAACAAAGAACCCAAAAAGAAAAAAAGGGCCTCTTTGAAAAGCATTTTAGGAGGAGATATCTTAGCTACAGACTTTTTCCGCCGCCAGACAAAATTGCTGGTACTCATTATGGTATTTATTATCTTCTATATCCATAACAGATATGCCAGTCAACAACAGCAGATTGAAATAGATAAGCTGAAGAAAGAACTTATCGACATTAAATATGACGCGCTCACACGTAGCTCGGAATTGATGGAAAGAAGTCGTCAGTCACGTATCGAGGAATACATATCGACCAAAGAGAGTGATCTGCAGACATCTACAAATCCTCCTTACCTGATAGAGTAAAAAAGGGAAAAGGAGAAAAAAGGGAAAAGGGAGAATGGAGAGTGGAGAAGGAAAGAAAAAGTAAATTATCAATTGCCATTTGTCAATTGTCATTTGTCATTTATAAATTATAAATAGTTTTGGCTGTCAATAAAAAAAATATAATGACCCGTTACTTCTTTGTTATCCTCATAATGGGGCTGATAGGAGTAGCAATCGTGGTAAAAGCAGGCATCACCATGTTTGCCGAGCGACAATACTGGCAGGATGTTGCCGACCGTTTCGTAAAAGAGAATGTAACGGTAAAGCCTAATCGGGGTAATATCATCTCCTCCGACGGCAAACTGATGGCAAGTTCACTGCCCGAATACCGCATCTATATGGATTTCAAAGCAGGAGCACCGGCCAAAACCGACTCCTTGAAAAAGCATATAAATGAGATCTGTGAAGGGTTGCACCGGATATTCCCGGATAAAAGTGCGGCTGAATTCAAAGCGCATCTACAGAAAGGGATGAAAAAAGGAAGCCGCAATTATTTGATTTACCCGAAACGTATCTCGTACATTCAATATAAAGAGGCCAAACGCCTGCCTGTTTTCAACATGAACAAGTATAAAGGCGGATTCCATGAGCTAGCTTACAACCAGCGCAAGAAACCATTCGGCTCTTTAGCAGCACGCACATTGGGCGATCTCTACGCAGACACCGCACAAGGTGCCAAGAATGGAATAGAACTGGCTTTCGATACCTTGTTGAAAGGACGTGACGGAATCACGCACCGCCAGAAGGTGATGAACAAATACCTCAACATCGTAGATATTCCTCCCGTAGACGGTTGCGACCTTATCGCCACCATTGATGTGGGCATGCAGGACATCTGCGAAAAAGCATTGGTAGATAAGTTGAAAGAACTGAATGCCAGTGTAGGCGTTGCTGTTTTAATGGAAGTCGCCACAGGCGAGGTGAAAGCAATCGTCAACATGATGAAAGCGGCGGACGGCAATTATTACGAAATGCGTAACAATGCCATCAGCGACATGCTCGAACCGGGTTCCACCTTTAAGACAGCTTCTATCATGGTGGCTCTTGAAGACGGGCACATCACCCCCGATTACGAAGTGGATACGGGAAACGGTATCAAAATGATGTACGGACGGCCGATGAAAGACTGGAACTGGCATCGCGGCGGATATGGCAGAATCAACGTAACCCGTATCTTGGAAGTGTCGTCCAACGTGGGGACATCCAGCATCATCGACCAATTCTATCATGACAATCCGCAAAAGTTCGTAGACGGACTGAAACGAATGAGCATCGACCAGCCGTTGCACCTGCAGATCGCAGGAGAGGGAAAGCCCAACATCAGAGGACCGAAAGAACGCTATTTTGCCAAGACTACCCTCCCGTGGATGAGTATCGGGTACGAAACGCAGGTGCCCCCGATGAATATACTGACATTCTACAATGCCATAGCGAACGATGGCGTAATGGTTCGCCCGAAGTTCGTAAAAGCGGCTGTAAAAGACGGGGAAGTAGTAAAGGAGTTCCCGACAGAAGTCATCAACCCGAAAATCTGTTCGGATAATACGCTGAAACAGATACGGGAAATTCTCTACAAGGTAGTGCATCAGGGACTGGCAGGACCGGCAGGCAGCAAGCAGTTTGCCGTATCCGGCAAAACAGGAACGGCACAGATTTCACAAGGCGCCGCCGGATACAAAACGGGCAGGACGAACTATTTAGTCAGCTTTTGCGGATACTTCCCTTCGGAAGCGCCGAAATACAGTTGCATCGTCTCCATTCAGAAACCGGGGCTTCCGGCTTCCGGTGGGTTGATGGCAGGTAGCGTATTCGGCAAAATAGCAGAAAGGGTATATGCCAAAGACTTGCGCCTGCCACTGACAAATGCCATCGACACCAACAGCGTGGTAATTCCCGACGTAAAAGCCGGAGAGATGAATGATACCAAACGGGTACTCGATGAACTGAAGATACAGAGCCAAGCCAAGTTCGAAATCAAAAGCGGCAAAGAGACCTGGGGCAGTACACATGCCGCCCCCAAAAGCGTTATCTTAGAAAGCAGAGACCTGATGCGTGATTTTGTTCCGAGCGTGATCGGCATGGGCGCACGGGATGCTGTCTATCTGCTCGAAAGCAGAGGGATAAAAGTAAATCTGGTAGGCGTAGGCAAGGTAAAAAGCCAGTCGATAGCCAATGGGACAAGAGTAAGAAAAGGACAAACAATCGTATTGCATCTGAACTGATTATATATAATAAGGTATGAAACTGAACGAATTACTGAAAGCGATCCAACCGGTACAGGTTGTGGGGGCTTCGGACATAGAAATAACAGGAATCAACATAGACTCCCGACAGATAGAAGCAGGACATCTGTTTATGGCCATGCGCGGCACGCAGACAGACGGGCATGCCTATATCCCGGCTGCCATAGAAAAAGGGGCCGTCGCCGTACTTTGCGAGGACCTGCCGGAACAGCCGGCAGAGGGAATCACCTACGTGCAAGTGAAAGACAGCGAGGATGCCACAGGCAAGATGGCGACTCTGTTCTTTGGAGATCCTACTTCTAAAATGGAACTGGTAGGCGTAACGGGAACCAATGGGAAAACGACCATCGCCACCTTATTATATAATACATTCCGCTATTTCGGATATAAGGTAGGACTCATTTCAACGGTATGCAACTATATCGATGACGAAGCAATCCCAACCGAGCACACTACCCCCGACCCCATCACACTGAACCGCCTGTTAGGCAGGATGGCGGACGAAGGTTGCAAGTATGCTTTTATGGAAGTAAGCTCCCACTCCATCGCCCAAAAACGCATCAGTGGATTAAAATTCGCCGGAGGTATCTTTACGAATCTGACCCGCGACCATCTGGATTATCATAAAACGGTAGAGAACTATCTGAAAGCCAAAAAGAAGTTTTTTGACGATATGCCCAAAAACGCATTCAGCCTTACCAATCTGGATGACAAGAACGGACTGGTAATGACGCAAAACACACGTTCGAAGGTATATACCTACTCTTTGAGAAGTCTGAGCGACTTCAAAGGGCGAGTATTGGAATCCCACTTCGAAGGAATGTTGCTCGACTTCAACAACCATGAACTGATGGTACAGTTCATCGGTAAATTTAATGCATCTAACCTTCTTGCCGTATTCGGCGCTGCCGTATTGCTCGGCAAAAAAGAAGAGGATGTACTGGTGGCGCTCAGTACACTACACCCGGTAGCAGGACGTTTCGACGCCATCCGTTCTCCGCAGGGATATACGGCAATCGTGGATTATGCCCACACTCCGGATGCACTGGTCAATGTCCTGAATGCCATTCACGACGTACTCGAAGGCAGAGGTAAAGTCATTACCGTAGTGGGTGCCGGAGGCAACCGTGACAAAGGGAAACGCCCCATCATGGCCAAAGAGGCTGCCAAAGCGAGCGACCGTGTCATCATTACTTCGGACAATCCCCGGTTTGAAGAACCGCAGGATATTATCAATGACATGCTGGCCGGCTTGGATGCCGGAGACAGAAAGAAAACAATCAGTATTGCAGACCGCAGGGAAGCTATCCGCACAGCATGCATGCTGGCCGAAAAAGGAGATGTAATTCTCGTTGCCGGAAAAGGACACGAGAACTATCAGGAAATAAAAGGAGTGAAACATCACTTTGATGACAAAGAAGAGTTGAAATCAGTGATGAATGATTAGTGACGACATCACTTATCACCAATCACTCATCACTAACCCCTAATCACTATTTACAATGTTATATTATCTATTTGACTGGCTACACAAACTCAACTTTCCCGGTGCGGGAATGTTTGGTTATACATCATTCCGTGCATTGATGGCTATCATTCTGGCACTGCTGATCTCGAGCATCTGGGGTGATAAGTTTATCAAACTGCTGAAGCGTAAGCAGATCACGGAGACACAGCGTGATGCCAAAATCGACCCGTTCGGTGTAAATAAAGTAGGAGTGCCGAGCATGGGTGGCGTCATCATCATTGTAGCCATTCTGATCCCCTGCCTGCTGTTAGGAAAACTACATAATATCTATATGATCTTGATGCTTATCACTACCGTTTGGTTGGGATCATTGGGATTTGCCGACGATTATATCAAGATATTCAAGAAAGACAAGGAAGGGTTGCACGGAAAATTCAAGATCATCGGGCAAGTGGGATTGGGACTGATTGTGGGATTGACCCTCTATCTCAGCCCGGACGTCGTCATTCGTGAAAACATAGAAGTACAGACACCGGGACGCGAGATGGAAGTCGTGCACGGGACAAACGACTTGAAATCGACACAGACCACCATACCGTTTTTCAAAAGCAACAACCTCGATTATGCCGATCTGGTAGCTTTTATGGGAGATCATGCCCAGACTGCCGGATGGATCCTGTTTGTGATCATTACCATCTTTGTAGTGACGGCCGTATCCAATGGTGCCAACTTGAATGACGGGATGGACGGGATGGCAGCAGGCAACTCTGCCATTATCGGACTGACTTTGGGCATACTGGCCTATGTATCGAGCCACATCGAATTTGCCGGTTATCTGAATATCATGTACATCCCCGGTTCGGAGGAGCTGGTAATCTTCATATGTGCTTTCATCGGTGCACTGATCGGTTTCTTATGGTACAATGCCTATCCGGCGCAGGTATTCATGGGCGATACCGGGAGCCTGACCATCGGCGGTATTATCGCGGTATTTGCTATCATTATACATAAGGAGTTATTGATTCCCATTCTTTGCGGTGTATTTTTGGTAGAAAACCTGTCGGTCATTCTGCAACGCGCATATTACAAGGTCGGAAAGAAAAAAGGGGTAAAACAACGCCTGTTTAAACGTACGCCGATACACGATCATTTCCGTACATCGATGAACCAGATAGAAAGCGGATGCCGGGTGGTATTCACCCAACCGGACAACCTCTTCCATGAATCGAAAATCACTGTTCGTTTCTGGATCGTAACAATCGTATTGGCAGCAATAACGATCATCACATTAAAGATCAGATAAATCATGGTTCAATGTGCCGATATGCCGATCGGGGAAGAAGCGGATGCAGGTGAAAAGGCAGGGAAGCGGCAATGAACCCATAAATAAAACAGAGAGAATTAACCGGATTATTAACCATTAAAGTTTATGTGTTGCCGGTGGCATACGGCCACATCGGTATATCGACACATTATTGAGAATGAAAAGGATTGTAATTTTAGGAGCAGGCGAAAGTGGCGCGGGTGCTGCCGTGTTAGCCAAAGTGAAAGGATTCGAGACGTTCGTATCGGACATGTCCGCCATCAAGGACAAGTACAAAGAACTGCTCGACAGCTACGGTATTGCCTGGGAAGAAGGCCATCATACCGAAGAAATGATTCTGAATGCCGACGAGGTAGTTAAAAGCCCGGGTATTCCAAACGATGCTCCGTTGATTCTGAAATTGAAAGAACAAGGCACACCGATTATCTCGGAAATAGAATTTGCCGGACGCTATACGGATGCCAAGATGATCTGCATCACCGGTTCGAACGGAAAGACCACCACCACCAGCCTCATCTATCACATTTTCAAGAGTGCAGGATTGAATGTTGGCCTGGCCGGTAATATAGGCAAGAGTCTGGCCCTGCAAGTAGCCGAAAATAAACACGATTATTATATTATCGAGCTGAGTTCATTCCAACTGGACAACATGTACGATTTCCGTGCCAACATCGCCGTCCTGATGAACATCACACCGGATCATCTGGACCGTTACGACCACTGCATGCAAAACTATATAGATGCGAAATTCCGTATCACCCGGAACCAGACGCAGGACGACGCCTTCATCTTCTGGAACGATGACCCTATCATCAAACGGGAGTTGGAGAAACACGGACTGAAAGCACACCTATATCCATTTGCCGCAGTAAAAGAAGACGGAGTCATTGCCTATGTAGAAGATCATGAGGTAAAGATCAACGAACCGATTGCCTTCAATATGGAACAGGAGAAGCTGGCACTGACCGGACAGCACAATCTATACAACTCACTGGCAGCAGGTATCTCGGCCAATCTGGCGGGAATCACGAAAGATGATATCCGCAAAGCATTGTCCGACTTCAAAGGAGTGGAGCACCGTCTGGAGAAGGTGGCCCGTGTAGGAGGAATCGATTTCATTAACGATTCTAAAGCAACCAATGTCAACTCCTGCTGGTACGCCCTGCAAAGCATGACCACCAAGACAGTCCTCATCCTCGGTGGGAAGGACAAAGGCAACGACTATACGGAAATCGAAGACCTGGTACGCGAAAAATGCTCCGCATTGGTGTACTTAGGATTACATAACGAAAAGCTGCACGCATTCTTCGACCGTCTCGGATTGCCGGTAGCCGATATACAGACCGGCATGAAAGATGCAGTGGAAGCGGCGTACAAGCTGGCCAAGAAGGGCGAGACTGTCTTATTGAGCCCCTGTTGCGCCTCGTTCGACCTCTTTAAGAGCTACGAAGACCGGGGAGATCAATTTAAAGAGTATGTGAGAGAATTATGATTCATAAATCTTCTCTCATAATTCATAAATTATAATTCATAAATCAAGTGGACTTATTAAAAAACATATTCAAAGGCGACAAGGTAATCTGGATAATCTTCCTTTGTCTCTGCCTCATCTCGATTATCGAGGTGTTTTCGGCAGCGAGCACGCTTACCTATAAAAGCGGAGATCACTGGGGCCCTATCACACAACACTCCATCATACTGATGGTGGGAGCGGTGGTAGTGGTACTCATGCACAACATCCCTTACAAATGGTTTCAGGTGTTTCCGGTCTTCCTGTATCCTGTCTCGGTAGTGCTGTTGGCTTTCGTCACTCTGATGGGAGTTATCACGGGCGACCGTGTCAACGGTGCGGCGCGTTGGATGTCGTTTATGGGTTTACAGTTCCAGCCTTCCGAATTGGCAAAAATGGCGGTGGTCATTGCCGTCTCCTTTATCCTGTCGAAAAAACAGGATGACGAAGGAGCCAATCCGAAAGCATTCAAATACATCCTGATTATTACAGGAATCGTCTGCCTGCTGATTGCCCCGGAAAACCTTTCTACAGCCATGTTGTTATTCGGAGTAGTATTCCTGATGATGTTTATAGGCAGGGTGGCAGCCCGAAAGCTGCTGATGCTGGTAGGTTCACTCGGATTGGTGGGTGCGGTAGGTGTCGTATTCCTGTTGGCTATCCCGAAAGATTCGGACATTCCCTTCCTCCACCGTTTTGATACCTGGAAGAGCCGTATCGTCAACTTCACCGAAAAAGAAGAAGTGCCGGCTGCCAAATTCGACATAGACAAAGATGCCCAGATTGCTCACGCCCGCATTGCGATCGCCACGAGCAATGTCGTAGGGAAAGCACCGGGAAATTCCGTTCAACGTGATTTCCTGAGTCAGGCATTCTCCGACTTCATCTTCGCCATCATCATAGAAGAACTCGGACTGGTAGGAGGTATATTCGTGGTATGTCTCTATATATGGTTATTGGTACGTGCGGGGCGTATCGCGCAAAAATGCGAACGAACCTTTCCCGCTTTCCTCGTAATGGGGATTGCCTTAATGCTGGTATCGCAAGCCATCTTGAATATGATGGTGGCCGTCGGCCTGTTCCCGGTAACCGGGCAGCCTTTGCCACTGATCAGTAAAGGAGGTACTTCGACACTGATAAACTGTGCATATATCGGTATGATACTGAGTGTGAGCCGTTACACTGCCTACCTTGAAGAGCAGAAAGAGCGCAATGCCCAGCTACAAATGCAGACAGAAGCAACCGGCACAACAGAAGCGCAGACAGCCGCCGAACCGACTGCACAAGTACTGAACAGTGACGCAGAATTCGAAGAAGAAAAGAAATAGGAAAATTACGAGTTACAATGGAGAAAGAACTTAGAATCATTATCAGTGGCGGAGGTACGGGAGGACATATCTTTCCGGCCGTATCCATCGCCAATGCCATAAAAGAACAATGTCCGGATGCCAAAATATTGTTTGTAGGAGCCGAAGGACGGATGGAAATGCAACGTGTCCCCGATGCCGGTTATGAGATTATCGGATTGCCGGTAGCCGGATTCGACCGCAAGCATTTATGGAAAAACTTTGCAGTACTCGTAAAGCTGGCTCGCAGCCAATGGAAAGCAAAGAGTATCATCAAAAAGTTCCGTCCGCAGGCAGCAGTGGGAGTTGGCGGCTATGCCAGTGGTCCGACATTGAAAATGGCCGGTATGATGGGAGTTCCGACATTGATACAAGAACAGAATTCGTATGCCGGAGTGACGAATAAATTGTTGGCAAAGAAAGCGCAAAAGATATGTGTAGCCTATGACGGAATGGAAAAATTCTTTCCGGCAGAAAAGATTCTGATGACCGGCAATCCGGTACGTCAAAATTTACTTGACCATGCCCTGAGCCGCGAAGATGCGATACGCGCTTTCGGTCTGGATCCGAATAAGAAAACCATATTGATCTTGGGAGGCAGTTTGGGGGCACGTACTATCAACAACACGCTTATTGCCGGACTGCCGACTCTAAAAAAGAATAACGACATCCAATTTATATGGCAAACCGGTAAGATATACCATCAGCAGGTGATGGAGGCCGTCGGTAGTGCAGGAAGCATTCCGAACTTATACGTAGCGGACTTTATCAAAGACATGGCTACCGCCTATTCAGCTGCCGATCTGGTCATCTCACGCGCAGGCGCCGGTTCCATATCGGAATTCTGCCTATTGAGCAAACCGGTCATCCTGGTGCCTTCGCCTAACGTTGCGGAAGACCATCAAACTAAAAATGCACTTGCACTGGTAAATAAAGGGGCGGCCATCTACGTAAAAGATGCAGAAGCCGAAACAAAACTTTTGCCCGCAGCTTTGGAAACGATAGCCGATACGGCAAAGCTAAAAGACTTAAGCGATCGGATAGCCAAGCTGGCCTTGCCGGACTCGGCAACTATAATAGCGAAAGAGGTTATTAAATTAGCGGTGAGAGAGCAAGAGTAAGGGAGAAGGGAGAGGGGAGAAGTAAAAAAAGAGATGAGAAACGGGCGATGATATCTCGCTACTGCATAAAAGAAATGTGAACAAAAAATGGTGAACAGTTTAATGGTGAATAGTTTAATGTAAACAGTAAATAAGATGGTGAATATCAATATAGATAATATTAAATCGGTGTATTTTGTCGGTGCCGGAGGTATCGGAATGAGCGCACTCGTACGTTATTTCCTCTCTAAAGGGAAATTGGTGGCCGGTTATGACCGTACACCCAGTGAACTGACGGAATGCCTGATAGCTGAAGGGGCGCAGATACATTATGAGGAAGACGTTCATCTGATTCCGGAAGCGTGTAGAGACAGAGAGAATACGCTCGTCGTGTTGACTCCGGCCGTTCCACAAGAGCATGAAGAACTAACCTACTTCCGTGACAATGGTTTTGAAATTCAAAAACGGGCACAAGTGTTGGGTACAATCACGCACTCCAGCAAAGGACTTTGTGTAGCGGGCACGCATGGCAAAACCACCACTTCGTCTATGGCTGCCCATCTGCTATATCAGTCGCATGTCGGCTGTACGGCTTTTTTAGGAGGTATCTCCAAAAATTACGGAACCAACTTACTGCTTTCGCAGACAAGCCCTTATACCGTAATCGAAGCAGACGAATTCGACCGTTCTTTCCATTGGCTATCTCCTTATATGTCTGTTATCACAGCCACAGACCCCGATCATCTGGACATTTATGGAACAGCCGAAGCATATCTGGAAAGTTTTGAGCATTACACCACCCTTATCCAACCGGGCGGGGCACTGATTATCCGCAAAGGAATTTCCCTGCATCCTCAAGTGCAACCGGGTGTAAAGGTGTATACTTACTCTCGCGATGAGGGTGATTTTCACGCAGAAAACATCCGTATCGGAAACGGTGAGATCTTTATTGATTTTGTCGGGCCGGAGGTACGCATCGAGGATATCCGGTTGGGAGTTCCTGTAAGCATCAACATTGAGAACGGGGTGGCTGCTATGGCCTTGGCGCATCTGAACGGGGTGACGGATGAAGAGATCAAACAGGGAATGGCAAGTTTCCGGGGAGTGGACCGCCGTTTTGATTTTAAAATCAAAAATGACCGCATTGTGTTCCTCAGTGATTATGCCCATCATCCGTCGGAGATCAAACAAAGTGTACTGTCTATTCGCGAGTTATACCGGGATAAGAAAATAACAGCCATTTTCCAACCTCATCTTTATACCCGTACACGCGATTTTTACAAAGACTTTGCAGAGAGCTTGTCTTTACTGGACGAGGTAATCTTAGTAGATATCTATCCGGCACGTGAGCAACCGATACCCGGTGTGACCAGCCAACTGATTTATGACAACCTCCGTCCCGGTATTGAGAAAAGCATGTGTAAAAAGGAGGAGATACTCGATGTATTGAAAAATAAGAAAATAGAAGTTCTTATCACTCTCGGAGCCGGAGATATAGAAAACTATGTCCCTGCCATTACGGAAAAATTAAACACCATGGATTGAACAAATTCCGATTGTAATTTGTCAACCTATCGTAAATATCACATTATGCTGAAACGGATTCTTTTATCTATCGTTCTGTTGCTCATCACTGTCTACCTGGGTGTAGCTGTGACAGTATTCAATCGCAAACCCGCCGATCAGGTGTGCCGTGACGTAGAGCTGATTATCAAAGACACGGTGTATGCAGGCTTTGTCACCAAAGATGAAGTAACCGGTATATTGCAAAAGAAAGGCATCTATCCGGTAGGAAAAAAGATGGAGCGCATACATACGAAAACTCTGGAAAACGAGTTGGACAAGCATCCGCTTATCGATGAGACAGAGTGCTATAAGACCCCCAGTGGCAAGCTTTGCGTGGAGGTCAGACAGCGTATCCCGATCCTCCGTATCATGAGTAATAACGGTGAAAGCTACTATGTAGACAATAAAGGAACGATCATGCCGCCCGAAGCCAAATGCGTAGCCCGGCGAACAATTGTAACCGGAAACGTAGAAAAGTCGTTTGCAATGAGGGATTTATATAAGTTTGGTGTATTTTTGCAGAACAATCCGTTTTGGGATGCACAGATAGAACAGATTCATGTGCTTCCAAGCAAAGATGTAGAACTTGTGCCACGAGTAGGCGACCATATCGTCTATCTTGGAAAACTGGATCAATTTGAAGATAAGCTGGACCGCCTGAAAGTATTCTATAAAAAGGCGTTGAACGAAGTGGGATGGAATAAGTACTCACGTATCAGCCTGGAGTTCAATAACCAGATTATCTGCACAAAAAGATAATACATAATGGGCCAATGGGCTGATATGCCAATGAGCCAATTAAAGAATGAGAAAAGTACTAAATTGAATAATAACCAAATTAAAGCGCCAGCCAATCGGCATATCAGCCGATTGGCAGATTGGCACATTATTTAAATATATGGCAACAACAGAATTTATCGCCGCTATTGAACTGGGTTCATCAAAGGTAACCGGCATTGCCGGAAGAAAGAACAGTGACGGAAGTATGCAGGTGTTGGCTTATGCCAAAGAAGACTCCTCTTCGTTTATACGGAAAGGGGTTATCTATAATCTGAACAAGACAGCCCAAAGCCTCACTTCCATCATCAACAGACTGGAAGGCGATCTGAAAGAATCGATCGCCAAGGTATATGTAGGTATCAGCGGACAGTCACTCCGTACTGTACGGAATGTCGTAAGCCGCGACTTAAAAGAAGAAACACTCATCTCGCAAGAGTTAGTGGATGCCATCTGCGACGAAAATCTGGAAATTCCGTTGATAGACATGGATATACTGGACGTTGCCCCCCAGGAATTTAAAATAGACAATTTTCTTCCGGACACACCGGTAGGAGTGCTCGGCAATCATATTGAAGGACGCTTCCTCAATATCGTAGCCCGCGCCTCTATCAAAAACAACCTGGAACGTTGTTTTGAACAGGCAAAAATAAAAATTGCCGATCTCCTGATCGCACCATTGGTAACCGCCAATGCCGTATTGAGCGAAAGCGAACGCCGTTCCGGATGTGCTTTGGTAGATTTTGGTGCCGATACAACCACTATCTCCGTTTATAAAGGCAACATACTCCGTTTCATGACCGTACTTCCGTTGGGTGGTAACTGCATCACCCGTGACATCACCTCTTTGCGGATAGAAGAAGAGGAAGCGGAATCGCTGAAAATAACGTATGCCGATGCCACCTATGAAGAGGAAGGTGAAGAGAAAACGACCTGCCAACTGGAAGACGAGGAACGAACCATCGAACTGGGCATGCTGAACGACATCATCGGTGCACGTGTGGAAGAGATTATCGACAACGTATGGAATCAGATACAGTTATCCGGTTACGACGACAAGCTTCTGGCCGGTATCATCATTACAGGCGGAACAGCCAATCTGAAAAATCTGGATGAGGTGCTCCGCAAGAGGACCAAGATCGATAAAGTGCGAATAGCACGCAATATCCGTAACACCATATACGCTGACGGAGACCTGATAAAGAAGGACGGAACACAGAATACGCTGTTCGGCCTTTTGTTTGAAGGAAAAGAAAACTGCTGCCTTGTAGAGACACGCCCTGTCACCCCGCCACCTGCCGCAACCGAACCGGTAAATATGTTCGAAGAGGACGAAGCGCTGAAAGAACAGGAAGCCGCCGCCCGTGAAGCGAAGAAGAGAAGAGAAGAAGAGGACAAGCGCCGAAAGGAAGAAGAAAAACGCCGCAAAGAGGAGGAAAAGAAAAAGAAAGAAGAAGCCCGTAGAAAGAAGAAAGAAGGACCGAGCTGGTTTGAAAAAACCTTCAATAAAATCTCCAACGAAATTTTCTCTGATGACGACATGAAATAAGAGAATGAACGGTGGAAACGAACAAATAACAAATTGTAAATTATAAAACAGTAAATATTATGACGGACGAGATAGTACAATTCGATTATCCTCAAGACTCACCTAAGATCATCAAAGTGATTGGGGTAGGCGGAGGCGGAGGTAATGCCGTAAATCACATGTATAAAGAAGGTATACATGACGTAACATTCGTTCTCTGCAATACGGATCATCAGGCACTGGCTGACTCTCCGGTACCGGTCAAGCTACAGTTAGGTAAAGAAGGATTAGGAGCCGGTAACCGCCCGGCACGCGCACGCGAAGCAGCCGAAGAGAGCCTGGAAAGCATCAAAAGCATGCTGAATGACGGTACAAAAATGGTATTCATCACCGCCGGAATGGGAGGTGGTACGGGTACGGGTGCCGCGCCGATCATTGCCAAGACAGCCAAAGAAATGGATATTCTCACCATCGGTATCGTTACCATACCGTTCCGTTGGGAAGGTGACAAGAAAATCGACCAAGCATTAGACGGTGTCGAGGAAATCAGCAAGCACGTAGACGCATTGCTGGTGATCAACAACGAAAAGTTAAGCGAAATATATAATGACCTTTCCGTAGACGATGCTTTTGACAGAGCGGACGATACCCTCTCGATAGCCGCCAAGAGTATCTCGGAGATCATTACCCTGCACGGAAAAGTCAACCTCGACTTTAACGATGTAAAGACGGTGCTGAAAGACGGTGGCGTAGCCATCATGAGTACCGGATACGGGGAAGGGGAAGGACGCGTAAGCGCTGCCATACAGAATGCGCAACACTCACCGTTGCTAAACAACAACAATATATTCGACTCCAAGAAAGTATTGCTGAACGTCTCTTACAGTTCTCAGCACAAACTGATGATGAATGAGATGGACGAGGTAAAGGAATTTATGAACCGTTTCAGTCGTGATTTTGAGACCAAGTTTGGTATCGCTATTGATGACAGCTTGGGCGATCAAGTGAAAATCACCTTGCTGGCTACCGGATTCGGTATTCAGGACATTCATATGAAAGAAATGGATAACCGCATCTCGCAACGTAGCGTCGAAGAGCAACAACGTCTTGCAGAGCTGGAAGAAAAAGAGGAGGAAAGACGCAACCGCCGCGAAAGATTTTATGATGATAAAGGAGGAAGCAAACAGAGAAAGCGCCGCCATATTTATATCTTCAGCGCAGAAGATCTTGACAATGAAGACATCATCGCCATGGTAGAAAGTACCCCGACTTACCTGCGCAACAAGACAACCATAGATAAAATCAGAGGCAAAGCATCCTTGAAAGAGGAAATCACTCCTAAAGAAGCGGTGGATGAAAGCGGACTAATCACTTTTTAAGGGGAGAAGGAAAAAACAACTTAATCGCGAATAATAAACAGCTAAATAGTAATATAGAATCATGGATTTATTTGGAAGAGTCAGCGAAGACATTAAAAACGCAATGAAGGCGAAAGACAAAGTAGCCCTTGAAACATTGAGAAACGTAAAGAAATTCTTCCTTGAAGCTAAAACTGCTCCGGGGGCTAACGATACTTTGACAGATGATGCAGCACTGAAAATCATTCAGAAGCTCGTGAAACAAGGAAAAGATTCTGCGGAAATTTACATCGGACAAGGCCGTCAGGATCTTGCAGAAGGTGAATTGTCACAAGTGAGAGTAATGGAAGCTTATCTGCCCAAACAAATGACACCGGAAGAACTGGAAGCCGCACTAAAGGAAATTATTGCCGAAACGGGCGCCACCAGCGGTAAGGACATGGGCAAAGTTATGGGAGTAGCTTCTAAGAAACTCGCCGGCTTGGCCGAAGGTCGTGCCATCTCTGCAAAAGTAAAAGAGCTCCTGGGATAATCACATTTTCCGTACAGGAAGGCTCGGGAATCGAAAAAATAGAGAAAAACAGGGTATTCCTGTTGTTTTTACTCCCTTCACCTGCTTCACCTTTTTGGGCAATCGCCCTATCCATCGGCGATACAGGGTGAAGGGTCGTTACATTTTTATGCATAGTGCAAAATCTTCCCGGAAACGGTATCTATCACCTCTAAGCACCGTACATACAGACTGAATGGACAGTGCTTACGATTGCCGATATGCCGCCATACCTTTCTCCCGCAGACTTTTGGGGTAGGCCCTTCACCCTATATAGCCGATGAATAAGGCGTTTACCTCTAAAAGGTGAAGCGGGTGAAGGGGGCAAAAACAAACAGGATAAAACCGGAATAAAGTCAATCGAACAGCTCTTTTAATACATCTAAGGATTTTAGTACCGGAAAGTCGGGCAGATGGAGCCGGTAATATTCATTAATGATCGTAAGGCAACGCGCCCGTTCCAAACGGTTCATACCGAAAAGATGCATTGTGTCATAATTCATCCGCATCAGCACTATCAGCCGGGAAGCCTCCTGCGGAGTGATATAAGAAGAATGCAACTGTGGCCGCAACGAAGTAAAACAGGCATTCAGCATATCAAAATAATCTCCGTCATGATAATCCTCCAAATTAGGATATAATCCCAAAAAACGGGAAAGACGCATTAAAAACACCAAATGGAAATTAGCAAACCCCTCGCGGCATTCGTCCAGCCAAGTGATGGAATGTACCAGATAAGCAAACAACGGCCGATTCTCTGCCTCTTCACGAACCGCACGATAAAGGAACTCGGCCAAGAAAAGCGCAATAGACGATTTATAAGGATCGTAAGGTATCGAAGAGAAAGGGAAAAAAGACTTCGCTTCTTTTATTTTATAAAGAGTGGCATTGGGACGGAAATCGGCTTCAATCTCTATCAAGGAAAGAGGTTGAAACAATACGGACTTTACCGCCGATTTCCTTGAACGCGGCACCGGAACCAAAAAAGAAACACGCCCCGACAGTTCGGTATACATCTCAACAATATTGGATGTATCATTGTATTTTAGCGTATGAAGAACTATTCCAACCGTTTTTTGTAACATTTTTCTTTCGTTTCAATTGATCGCAAAACTACAAAAAAAAGACGAGAAGTAATCAAGGCTACGCTCTATAACCCCAAAAAGCAAAGAAAAAAAAGAAAATTTTTCCTTGCGTTATCTCACTGATAATCAAAACTAAAAAACGTACAAAGGGGAAAAGCGCTCCATTTCTATGAAAATTTTTCCAGTGAAATATTTGCTAATTCAAAAAAAGTATCTACCTTTGCATCCGCAATCGAGAAACAAACACTCGAAAAGCGAAAAAGAAATGGAAACGTTTCACCAAATGATGGCCCGTTCGTCTATCGGTTAGGACGCAAGATTTTCATTCTTGAAAGGGGGGTTCGATTCCCCCACGGGCTACAATTAAAAAAATAAACGAATTAAAAAAGATTAGTCGAGATGGCAAATCACAAATCATCACTTAAGAGAATCAGACAAGAAGAAACAAGAAGACTTCACAACAGATATTATGGTAAAACCATGAGAAACGCTGTTAGAAAGCTTCGCTCAACTACTGATAAAGCAGAAGCTACTGCTATGTATCCTGGTGTTACAAAAATGCTGGATAAGTTGGCTAAAGTGAATATTATTCACAAAAACAAAGCAAGCAATTTAAAATCTAAATTGGCGATTTATATCAATAAACTTGCTTAATACAAGAATTTAGCAATACTTCATACAACACAGAGACTGAGCTTTTTAGCTTGGTCTTTTGTGTATTACAACAAGTCCAAAACCATATTCTCACGGTTCTCCCCTCCCCCTTTCTCCAATTCTTGTTTTTTCACCCTTTATTCTTCCTCAATTCATTTTTTTTTGCTATTTTTGCTCTGTTATTATAACTTAGAAAGGTAATTATGAGCGAAGACTTAATTCCCCAAGTTCCCCAGAACGAAGGATCGTATTCTGCCGATAGCATCCAGGTATTAGAAGGCTTGGAAGCAGTGCGTAAGCGCCCCGCGATGTACATCGGCGACATCAGCGTAAAGGGACTTCATCACTTGGTATATGAAATCGTTGATAACTCTATTGATGAAGCATTAGCAGGTTATTGCGACCACATTGAAGTAACCATCAACGAAGACAATTCAATCACCGTACAGGACAATGGACGCGGTATCCCCGTAGATTTCCATGAAAAAGAACAGAAATCAGCATTGGAAGTAGCAATGACAGTGCTTCATGCCGGTGGTAAGTTCGACAAAGGTTCGTATAAAGTTTCCGGTGGTCTGCACGGTGTAGGTATGTCTTGTGTAAACGCACTGTCTACCCACATGGTTACCCAAGTCTACCGTAACGGTAAGGTTTATCAGCAAGAGTATGAAATAGGAAAACCGCTTTATCCTGTAAAGGAGGTAGGTGTATCGGAACATACCGGGACCAGACAGCAATTCTGGCCGGACAATACGATCTTTACCGAAACGGTCTACAAATATGAGATATTGGCAGGCCGCATGCGCGAACTTGCTTACCTGAACGCCGGTATCAAAATCACACTGACAGACCGTCGTACTGTAAATGATGAAGGACAGTTCAAACAGGAGGTATTCTATTCGGAAGAAGGTTTGAAGGAGTTCGTCCGTTATCTGGAATCATCACGTGATCACCTGATCAATGATGTCATCTATCTGAACACGGAAAAACAAGGTATCCCTATCGAAGTGGCTATCATGTATAATACCGGATTCTCCGAAAGCATCCATTCGTACGTAAACAACATCAATACCATTGAAGGAGGTACGCACTTGGCCGGTTTCCGCCGTGCGTTGACGCGTACGCTCAAAAAATATGCCGAAGACAGCAAAATGCTGGAAAAGGTAAAAGTGGAGATTGCCGGAGATGACTTCCGTGAAGGTTTGACAGGTGTCATTTCCGTGAAAGTAGCCGAACCGCAATTTGAAGGACAGACCAAAACGAAGTTAGGAAACAACGAAGTGATGGGAGCCGTAGACCAAGCTGTAGGTGAAGCTCTCTCCTACTATCTGGAAGAGCACCCGAAAGAAGCCAAACAAATTGTCGACAAAGTGATTCTTGCCGCAACCGCCCGTCATGCAGCTCGCAAGGCACGTGAAATGGTGCAGCGCAAATCACCGATGTCCGGTGGCGGACTTCCCGGTAAGCTGGCCGACTGTTCGGACAAAGATGCTACCAAATGCGAGTTGTTCCTTGTCGAGGGAGACTCGGCCGGCGGTACTGCCAAACAGGGCCGTAACCGTGCATTCCAAGCAATCCTGCCTTTACGCGGTAAGATTCTGAACGTAGAAAAAGCTATGTATCACAAAGCTCTTGAGAGCGAGGAAATACGTAATATCTACACAGCATTGGGGGTCACTATCGGAACAGAAGAAGACAGCAAAGCTGCCAATATCGATAAATTGCGTTATCACAAGATCATCATCATGACCGATGCCGACGTCGATGGTTCACACATCGACACGCTGATCATGACGTTCTTCTTCCGCTATATGCCACAAATCATACAGAACGGTTATCTGTACATCGCCACTCCTCCGCTCTACCTGTGCAAAAAAGGTAAAATAGAAGAGTATTGCTGGACAGACGCACAACGTCAGAAATTCATCGATACCTATGGCGGCGGTTCTGAAAACGCTGTTCACACCCAACGTTATAAAGGTTTGGGTGAAATGAACGCCCAGCAATTATGGGAAACAACCATGGATCCGGAAAACCGTATGCTGAAACAGGTAAATATCGAAAACGCAGCCGAAGCCGATTACATCTTCTCCATGTTGATGGGTGAAGACGTAGGTCCGCGCCGCGAATTCATAGAAGATAATGCAACGTATGCAAATATCGATGCATAATACGTTTTTATAAACCAACCTCACATCTTACAACGAAGAAGCGCCGGCAGCAAAGGAAAATCCTTTGAGCCGGCGCTTTTCTTTATAAGACACGGAAAAGCTAATCCATCCGAAAAAGAATCATTTATTTTTATTCTATAAAAATTTAGTACAAGCGGCACATATTCCCGTTTTTTTAGTATTTTTGTTTACAGTATTCAAAAAGGAGGTTCACATGAAAGCGACTACGGCATTCAAAAGTACATTTATCAGCTTGTTATTTTGCATCCCTGCTATTCCTGTATTTGCGCAATCCGTCCCAATAGTTGGAGAGCCATATGCTCCATCCCCAAAGCAGCTGAGCCCTGCCGATATAAATCTTCCCAACAATTTATTCCGTTGGGAACCTACATATCTACAGACATTAGCTAACCAAAAAGCTATGACAAACCAACACATTCCCTATTTAAGTTTAAATGAAATTAAAGAGAAGAAAGATGTATTCCCTAAAACCCGTCTTTCTTATCACTTAAACACATCTCCCATGACTTTTACAGACACCCTTTTAGGATTGATTAGTGTGGCAACCGAACTTTGGTGTAGCCATTATTACGGAAGAACCGGATTTGATATCTCCACCACTATTCCCACAACACAAAACAATACTTTTTAAACCAATCCTCAAATTAGTATTAAAATGCAATCCGACAATAAAAGAATCACCTTTTTAGACATTACAAAATGTTTCGCCATTTTTTGTGTTATACTTGGCCATGTCATTCAACAAACATTTCCGGGAGACCCATACCATGATAGTTGGCTATTTCAATTCATTTATTCATTTCATATGCCGCTTTTCATGGTAGTCAGCGGGTATTTCATGGAGAAGGCGTTCGCAATGTCTCCTCTATATTTTCTCAAAAGAAGGTCTATCCAATTATTACTCCCCACCTTAACCTTCTCTATATTATTCATCCTGTTTCACAATATCATATACACCCGTTTTACAGATAAAGACAGTATCAATTTCTTTGCATATTTATCCGGAGGTTGGATGTGGTTTTTGAAATATCTATTCATCTGCGCGGTTATTGCATATGCAAGTAAAAAGATATTCCGCAACGATATTTTAGCTGCATCTCTACCTACAATACTATTAATTATACTGACTCGTACCACCATATTCAGATTATTACCCTTCTTATGGCTTGGGTATTTCCTTCATAAATACAATGACAGGTTATTTAGGCGTCCCTTAGTCCCCCTCATAGGCAGTCTGATATTTTTCATATTCTTTTTAATCTTTTGGAAAGGAGATTATGACGCCGCTTATCGCATCATTTTCTTCAAAGATGCAGTCAGATTTGACATGCAGAATTTCATCATAACACTCATCCGTTTAGGAGTAGGAGCAGCCGGTAGCATATTCTTTATCGCATTATTCAAAATACTGCTGGAAAGAATAAAAGGTGGAAAACTATTGCAGTTATGTAGCGAAACAGGAAGAAACACATTGGGCATTTATTGTATACAAATCTATCTATTGGAGTTTGGTTTAGAACATATAGCATTCAGATTTAACTTTCCCGGAGCAGTAATCGCCCAATTAGTTTATGCCATCATCGTATTAATCCTTTGCGATGCCCTTGTCCGTCTCGTCAACAAGAACAAATGGACAGCACTGTTTATGCTGGGACGCTGGACTCATAAGTCACAGACGAATTAAAAAGTATTTAACTTAAAGAGTATATCTATTTTAAATCCAAACAAATCCATAGACACGACCCTTAAAACAGGAGAATGTATCGAGACTCAATCTCAGAGAAAATAAACTTTTAATCTAAAACTTGACAATCCTCATCCGCAATAAAAAGAGCCATATCTTTACTCAAAAATAGAGTATAATATGGCTCTTTTATATTCACCAGTTATAGCCTGCAACTTTTCTGAGGATTCCTTTTAGTTCTGACAACCTCTCACAAAAAACAATCCGACTAAAGATACCTTAAAAATCACTGCCTGAAAAAACGTTCTGTCCTTCCGGGCGAAAACAATTCCCAAAGAGAAGCAACCGTCCATCCCGGAGCAAAAATATCATTATAAAAACCTTTACCATTACGACCATAATCCCAATTGGTGTGTTGCACTACCTCCGGATAATATCCCGTTTTTGCAATGCCGCAAAAATGCCCCTTATGAGGAAGAAGTTGACGCATAGAGGTACTCATCACCGCAGCAAACTGAGAAAAACGGGGCTCGCCATATTCCTTCGAAAGCCAGTTGAGAATAGAAGCAAATTCAAAAACAAATACATCGATGTGATTATTTTCGACGGAGACATTGCCCCAACCACGAGTTTTAAACCCCAAGTCACCCAACATCTGCCCCGGTGCAAAGGGTACATCCCAAGTATAGTACCAGGAAAGGGCGAAATAGGCAGCTTTCTTAGCCAAAGCAGCATAATGCTCCCTTTCGGCTCCTTTGGAAACCAATGCCAGATAATAGGCAGCAGTAGAAGCATAAAGCGAAGCCTCCTTATCCTCACAGTTTGCATCCAGTGTAGACGAAAAGTAATCTGATTTTGAGATCAATTCTTTCTCCAGATAATTTACGGTACGCTTGGCACTCTCGAGATAACGTTTATCTTTGAAATATCGGGCCCCCATTACCAAAGGAAGTGTAGCCGATGGAGTACTCCCCCCACTCTTATCCGTAATGGTAAAGTCATCCTTAAACTTACGTGGAAAACTGCCATTCTCATTCTGGAGTTTCAAGAACATATCGAGCATCGTTTTCAAACGCTTTTCCCATTCGGGGTGTTTCCGCCCTCTCTCCTTTTCATATTGCAGATAATGCAACAAAGCATAAATCCCCTCTGACTGACGACGTATACTATGCATTTCACCAAAATCGCCCTGGTGATAGTCCACACGCTCATTGAAGAACCCAGACTCAGAGAAACCCTCCTCCAGATAGCTGTCGATAACTGCATTAGCATTTTGAACCAATTCTGCACGCTGATTTGCTTCTCCATATTCCAAAGCATTGAAGGCATTCAACAATGTGCGACCTACAAAACCGATTTCTGCCACAGAACCACTCTCACAAGTAGCCGTAAGCAAGCCTTCGCCAGAAAAGTAATTGGTAGCATTGCCACTTACATAACTCTCCACAAAGAAATTACTCATCACCTCTTTCATCTTATCCTCCGAATAGGGCGTCTCTACCGGCTGTGGTTTATAAGTGTCATAGCAATACTCCCAAGCCCGCTGTACAAACTGAGAAAAATCCTCACTTTTATCGTTGCGAAGTTCCCACACAAGGGAGATACTCTCCCCTTTAGCCAGTTTCTGAAAAGCCTCTACGGCAGATGCCAGCGTAAGTTTACGGATGTATGTTTTGGGAGCTTCCCGGAAAGGGAATCCGAAAGCGAGATAAGAGATACCACCTACATTCTCGAAACCCGTATATCCGACTGAAGTCTTTCCAGAGAGAATCACCTCTCCTTCTTTATGGGTAGTCAAAGCATCCGTATCGTAGGTTGCCAGACGAATCACCGACATCGATTCGCCGCTCTGTTCATTAAAAATAGCCGTCAAAGGAGAGCTCAACCGATCCTCACGTACCACCCAACTATCAGAGGTGTGAAAAGAGGGTGCTTCCTGGGGCGAACGCAAATTACGCCGATACCAAAAACCCGGTAAATAGAACTGACAGTCTTTATGATGAAATCCGGTTTTCACCTGCTGGCCGTAATTGAAATAAACGTCTTCCAATGCGGTTAAAAAGACAGTGATCCGTTCTCCATTATCACATTTTTCTACTTTCTGGAAAATATTCACCGGCAGTTTCTCCGTTCCAGCCAACTCGTAATCAAAGTAATTACCAACCAACCTCTGCATCTTGAGTGCATGAACTTCTGCCGAATTCCCAGGAACCTTTAATGCCAACGTAGCCGATACAGACTCCGGAGTATAATTGACTGCCCCCAACATTGCTATACCCGACAACGCTACCGCACAACAAAAAAATCGTTTAATCATTGCATTCATGTTCATTTATCTTTTTATTGAATATATACTTTGAAATAAACTTAATAAAGATAAGCTTAATGAATACAAAGATAAAGGCAATGAAGGCTTACAAATAAAACAAAAATTCCAATATATAAAACTATATAGTCAAATTCGCTTTTAAAAGAATATTTAAAGGGAATCAAATAATTCCTTGGGTCTCTAACTCCCGCGCTGTAAGTTCCAATTCTTCATACCATGCTTTTCCGAACTTACGAATCAACGGTTCTTTCAAGAATTTATAAACAGGCAGATTTTCTTTTCTACCAAGCAATACCGCCGCCTTGCAAACATCCCAACGATGATAGTTTACCGCTTTATAAGACCCATAATTTCCGACACGGATCGGGTATAAATGACATGAAACAGGTTTATAGAAATCAACCTTCCCAGCACGATAAGCTTTCTCTATTGCGCAATAGCAGCAACCTTTCTCATCATAACAGGTAAATACACAATCTTTATTATTCACGATGGAAGTTACCAAGTCTCCCTCTTGATCCGTATATACCACCCCCTGCTCTTCAATCACCTTACGCGCTTCAGGTGACAATTCGTCCCAAATCGCAGGAAGTGCTTCTTCCAGTTTGGCTACTTCTTCCAATTCTACCGGCGCCCCGGCATCTCCTTCAATACAACATTCGCCTTTACAAGCATCCAGATTGCAAAGGAACTTCTCGCGAAACACATCAAAACTTACTACAACGTTGTCGATCTGAATCATAATCTTATTCGAAAAAAAGGGCGGATAGAAACCCGCCCTCATTATAATATAAGGATCGTTCTTACTTAATCAATACCTTGCCATTCATTTCGGCAGGGACTTCAAGGCCCATAATTTTCAAAATAGTAGGCGCTACATCGGCCAAGCGTCCATTTTCTACCTTAGCGTCCTTATTCTCTGTAACATAAACACAAGGAACAGGATTCAAAGAGTGGGCTGTATTCGGAGTGCCATCTTCATTCAATGCATGATCGGCATTACCATGATCGGCAATAATGATGGCTTCATAACCTTGTGCTTTAGCAGCTTCGACCGTTTCTTTGACACAAGCATCTACTGCCACCACTGCCTTTTCGATTGCCTCATAAATACCGGTATGCCCTACCATATCACCGTTTGCATAGTTCACAACGATGAAATCATACTTATTCTCATTAATGGCAGCTACCAATTTATCTTTTACTTCATAAGCACTCATTTCCGGCTTCAAATCATAGGTTGCCACTTTCGGCGAAGGAACCAGAATACGGTCTTCGTTTTCATAAGGAGTTTCACGACCACCATTGAAGAAGAAAGTTACATGAGCGTACTTTTCTGTTTCAGCGATATGAAGCTGTTTCAAACCTTTGGTTGCCAGATATTCACCCAAAGTATTCATTACGTTCTCCTTATCAAACAATATATGAACTCCTTTGAAAGAAGCGTCATACGGAGTCATACAGTAGTATTGCAATCCGGGTATGGTATGCATTCCCGCTTCCGGCATATCCTGTTGGGTAAGAACCACGGTCAATTCTTTGGCACGGTCGTTACGATAATTAAAGAAAATAACCACATCACCTTCTTTGATCGTACCATCTACATTGGCATTTGCAATCGGTTTGATAAATTCATCGGTAATCCCTTCATCATAAGACTCCTGCATAGCTTGGACCATATCCGACGCCTTTTTTCCCACACCGTTCACCAACAGATCATAAGCTTCTTTTACACGCTCCCAACGTTTATCACGGTCCATAGCATAGTAACGTCCGATGATAGAAGCTATCTTACCGGCAGACTTTGCACAATGCGCTTCCAGTTGTTCGATAAAACCTTTACCGCTCTTAGGATCCGTATCACGACCATCCATGAAACAGTGTACATACGTATTCTCAATACCGTATTCTTTGGATATATCGCAAAGTTTGAAAAGATGGTCCAATGAACTATGCACACCACCGTCTGAAGTCAGCCCCATGAAATGAATATTCTTCCCGTTTTCTTTAGCATAAGTGAAAGCAGAAACGATTTCGGGATTCTTCATGATACTGTTGTCACGGCAAGCCAGATTGATTTTCACCAAATCCTGGTAAACCACACGTCCGGCACCAATATTAAGATGACCGACTTCCGAGTTCCCCATTTGTCCATCCGGCAAACCAACATTCTCACCGCTTGCCTGTAACTGAGAATGAGGATATGTTTTTACTAAATAATCCCAATAAGGAGTAGGAGTATTGAAAATTACATCATCTTTCCCCTGGTCGCCTATTCCCCAACCATCAAGGATCATTAAAAGGGCTTTCTTACTCATAATATCTATAAATTAAATTGATTTTTATACTCATTCTTAATTTCGGGCGCAAAGTTACAAAAAAACAGCTGTTAACAGACTCTGTTTATCTATAAATTACCTAATATTCGATACTTTACGCAAAAAGAAAAAGGAAAATACAGGCAGTACAGAATAAAATCCGTACTTTTGCCTCGCTTAAAAAATAGATGAATATAAATATGGACGATTCAAACCCGCGAACGTGCAACAGTATTAACTAAAGCGAACAGAGCCATACAAGTGTCATGATGCCTCTGTTCGGATTAAAAAACAAACGAAAGGAGGCAATAAGATGAGAAAGTATCTTTATTGTGAGGCTGGCTTTGTGGAAAAATCACAATGGCTCCCCAATAGTTGGGTAAATGTAGTATGCCCCGATGCTAATGATTTTGAATTCCTGACCAAAGAACTACAAGTTCCCGAGTCTTTTCTAAATGACATCGCCGATACCGATGAACGTCCCCGTACAGACACTGAAGGCAATTGGCTATTGACAATCTTACGTATTCCCGTACAGAATAATCAAAACGGTATCCCATTCAGTACAGTACCTATCGGTATTATCACCAACAACGAAATCATCGTTTCCGTATGCTATCATAACACGGAATTACTTCCGGACTTCATAGAGCATACCCGTCGGAAAGGTATCGTTGTACGCAATAAACTGGATTTGATCTTGAGATTAATCTATTCCTCTGCCGTATGGTTTCTGAAATATCTGAAACAGATCAATGTAGATATCACTGCTGCAGAAAAAGAATTGGAAAAGAGTATTCGCAATGAAGACTTGCTCCGCCTGATGAAACTGCAAAAAACACTTGTATATTTCAATACATCCATCCGTGGTAATGAAGTGATGATCGGTAAATTGAAGAGCATTTTTCAGGACACAGACTATCTGGATCAGGAACTGGTAGAAGACGTTATCATTGAATTAAAACAGGCATTTAATACAGTCAACATCTACAGTGATATTCTTACAGGTACAATGGACGCTTTTGCTTCCATTATTTCCAACAATGTGAATGCCATCATGAAACGCATGACAAGCTTGTCTATTACGTTGATGATACCAACGTTGATAGCAAGTTTTTACGGTATGAATGTCGATATCCATATTGACGAAATCCCTCATGCTTTCGTCTGGATAGTACTGGCTTCTGCCATATTATCTGCACTGACATTCATTGTTTTCAGAAAAATTAAATGGTTCTGAATAACTTTCAGCACAAATACAAGCATCTTACCACACTATTATTTTAACTAAACGAAGCAAACGTTTCCACAGATAATAAAATCGTCCGGATGAAAAAGGCAATCAATTTCATCCGGACACTAAAAAATAGAAAAATAACGTCTAAGCGGTCTAAAATCATGTCTAAACATAAATAAGAAGTGCCTAACTATAACATATTGTCTTCTTACCCAATAAATTATAAAACACTTTTTAACCCCAAAATTTGCCACATTCAGTAATATTGTCTATTATTGCAAATAAAATTATATTAGCGTTAAAAACCCAAAGCAAACATTTATGGAAAAAAGACACTTAAGACTCATACCTATCGTCCTTTCCGCTTCATTATTTACATTTTCCTGTGTAGATAATGATTACGATCTGACCGATGACATTGATCTCACGATTCAAGTAGGAGGCAGTGAATTCGCTATTCCCGGAGGAGAAACAGAACCGATTCTGCTTAGTAAAATTCTGGACATAGAGGAAGATGGCGTTGTCAAGACAGATGAATACGGCAATTATTACTTATGGCAAGAAGGCTCAGAAACGACTACCGATATTTCAGTAGATGATTTTGAGATAAACAGTCCCGACATCAATCCAATAAATCAAGTGTTGAATTTCAACCTTCCATCTATAGGCGGTGTTCAGGAAAATCTTCCTCCTATCACTTTGGATGAAATGACTACAAATTTCAAACTTGACGGAACAGAACTTCCCAAAGAAATCAAATCTCTGTCTCTTATCAGTATGGACATGGAAGCCGTCGTTCATTTTTCATTTGAACCAGCTATTGCTGAAAACTTATACTTAGAAGTCATTAACCTGCAATTCCCGGAGTTCATACAATCATCTCGATTAACTCATGGACTTTTACAACTTGAAAATGAAAAAGCCAACAGGATAGATGGACTGTCTGTCACAGTACCTATTGATGGAATAGATTGCAGGCAAGATGGCGTCAGATTCGAAGGAGGCAATATCCTTATTGAGGGAAATATTTCTTTGACAGGTGAGGTAACTATTAATACCGGAGAAATCCTTGTAGGTGAGGGGCCTGCTTCCGTTACATTGAAAGTTGATATCACCCTGCAAGATAAACAGACTAAAAAACAAATCATCAAAATAAAAAGTATAGTAGGTAAAGTGGAACCGGATATCGACATCACTATTGACCCGGTAACTATATCCGGATTGCCCGATTTCTTGGATGACGAAAGAGTTACCCTGTCGGTAGAAAAGCCCATGATATTCTTCACAGCCAATAATAATACACCTGTAGCAGCCCAAGTAAAAGGTGAAATCACTTCTTATATCACTAAAGATAATCAAAAGGAACAACTTGGAGATCCTGTGAATCATCCTGTTAAATTCGATTTTACAATAAATAAGGAAACAGAAGAAAAGTTCTGTCTTTTGCCACCGGATGTACCGACAGATATTGAAGGAGTTACTACTTTTGTCGAAGTGGAAAATTTACCTACCTTGATTTCAAGAATACCGGATTTATTTGAATTCGAAGTAACCGCTGAAGCAATCCAGGCCGAAACGGAAATCCAACTAAACCATACTTATGGCATTACCACCGATTATGATGTCAATGTACCTTTTGTTTTCGGTAAAGACGTTACTCAAATTGTTTATAAAGACAGCGTAGACGGATGGTATGAAGACCTAAAAGACTATGAAATAAAACAAGTAAACGCAACAGCCACAGCTGTTAATAAAATACCGTTAGGATTGAACTTTACAGCGAAAGCACTGACTGCAGATGCTCAAGGTAATCCGGAAGAATTAAAAGGCGTAACAGTCACTGTAAAAGTTGACGGAGAGAAGGACGGTATCATCAAAGCCGGTAAAAACAATGTAGCCGCCGAAAGCGCATTAGTCATCGAAATAAAAGAAACAACCGCCGGTGCAGTTAAGAAATTAGACGGATTGGCTTTCGAGATCGTTGCAGCCTCAGGAACAGACGCCCAAGGACAACAACTAAACGAAAATCAAACGTTACAGTTAAAAAATGTCCGATTGAAAGTACCTGGCGGTGCAATTGTTGATTTGAATTAATTTGAAGATGTATAAAAACGATAAAACAATGAAACACTATAAATTAAAAGCTATACTGGCCTCATTCTTCATTCTTTATACCACAGGTGTAGGAGCACAGAATCTCAATTCAAGCTACTTCATGGAAGGTATGACTTATCGCCATCAGCTCAATCCGGCATTCATGGGTGAAAGCAACTATATAAACATGCCGCTTTTCGTATTGGGTAATTTTAATGTCGGCGTCCAGGGAAATATCGGCGTTAACGATTTCCTTTATAAATACAATCAGAATGGATATAAGCTGACTACATTTATGAATCCAAGCGTCAGCAATAGTGAGTTCTTAAGCAACCTACACACCAACAATCATCTAAGCATGAATTTGAGCATGCCGATCATTGCATTCGGCTTCCGGGGCTTTGGTGGTTTTAATACATTTGAAATAGGATTCCGCTCCAATACTTCTATCAATCTGCCTTATGGACTCTTTGATTTCATGAAGACAGGAATGAGCAATGAAGCCGGTAGTCACTACACTGTAGAAGATCTGACCGTACGCTCTAATAACTATGCAGAGGTAGCCTTAGGGCATTCTCACGAAATCATCAAAGACCGCTTAACGATCGGTGCTAAAGTCAAATTTTTGGTAGGAGGTGCCAATGCAGAAGCCAAAATTAAAAAGATGGATATCACCATGGGACAAGATGAATGGCTCATCGATGCAGAGGGACAATTAGAAGGATCACTAAAGGGTGGTTATTTTGAAAGCAAAGAGCCGGACGAAAATGGCAAGCCCGGTGAAATTGACGGTTTCGATATTGATGGTCCCGGCATAGGCGGTTTTGGTGTCGGATTCGATCTGGGTGCTGTATACAAAATGGATGACTTTGTAGAAGGATTGACGCTATCTGCAGCTTTGCTGGATTTGGGTTTCATCAAATGGAATAACGGATTAAAGGCTAAAATGATACATAGTTACACTTTTAAAGGATTTGAAAACCCGATTGCCGTAAAACCGGACGAAGGCCAGCCAGGTGATATCGACGACGAATTAGATAACTTGGGAGACCAATTCGAAGAATTCATCAAATTCCGCGATGAAGGTACAGTTAGCAGCCGTACTACTAAATTGGCAACAACAATGAATATCGGAGCAGAATACGTTCTTCCTTATTATAAAAACTTGAAATTCGGTTTGCTTTCATCCACTCACTTTAACAAACCGTTCACATGGTCGGAAGCACGCCTTTCTGCCAATGTTGCTCCGGTAAGATGGTTTGAAGCTTCCGTCAACTATGCAATAAGCAGCTTTGGTTCATCGTTAGGATGGGTATTGAATTTCCATCCGAACGGATTCAACTTCTTCATTGGAACAGACCATATGATTACCAAAGTTACACCGCAATATGTACCTGTAGGCAATGCTAATGCAAATGTAAGTTTGGGATTCAATATTACTTGGGGAAAGAAGAAGGCCAAAAAAGTTGTAAAGACTACTACAACTACAATATCAGAATTCTAAAGACAACTGACCATCTCCTAAGAGATTAAAAGTCATTCGATGATAAGGAGAGACACCGTGTTCTGCAATAGCAGCACGGTGTTTTTTCGTAGGATATCCTTTATTATGATCCCAATCATAGTAAGGAAACTCTTGGTGCAACCGGTTCATGTAATCATCACGATAGGTCTTGGCTAAAATGGATGCTGCTGCAATAGAAAGATATTTTCCATCCCCTTTTACCACCGTCGTATGAGGGATTTCCAGATATTTCTTGAAACGATTCCCATCAATCAGCAAATGTTCAGGACGTACCTTCAACTGATCTATCGCCCGATGCATAGCAAGAAAAGAAGCATTAAGAATATTTATCTCATCAACTTCTTCGGGAGAAACAACTCCTACCGCCCAAGCAACAGCCTCTTTCTCTATCACCTCACGCAATGTATAACGTTGCTTTTCGGTGAGTTGCTTAGAATCATTCAACAGTTCATTCCTAAAGTCTTGTGGAAGAATAACAGCAGCAGCATAGACAGAACCGGCCAAACACCCCCGACCAGCCTCATCACAACCGGCTTCTATTGTATCTCCATTCAAATACGGTAATAACATAATCGTTTTATTATAACTTAAAAACCGTACAAAGATAAGAGAATAAAAAAAGGATGCCGAGAAAAAGCATCCTTTTATATTGAACATAGTTCTAAAATTATATTTTTTGGAAAGTAGATTTGTCATAGTATTCATAGTCGGAATCTTTCTCTGATGACTCCAATATCAATTCAGAATCAGTCAGTTTCAGAACTGTGTAAACTTCATTATCTTCAGAATCATCATCATAGGCATAAATTATAGTCAACTTATCACCTTCCAATTTCCATTTTCCGGTATCACCATCAGCAACTACCGTACCATCTTCATTGAATGTAACTGTAAAATCCCCTTCTTCATTCCATTCATCATTATACTCTGGATTATTTGCATACTTTTCATATCCTTCCGACCAAGTGCATTGCCATTTACCTACCAAAGTATCTCTTCCTCCTATCTCATCATCATCGCCACAAGAAATAAGACTTACACTCATAATAGCAAACAACATAAAAGATAAAAACTTCAAGTTTTTCATATATAACAACTATTTTTCGCTTATGGCTCTCACTTTCAGCATTCATTAATAAAACATAGCACAAGAGCCTTTAAAGAGAATATTTCTCTCTAACATGCCATTAAATAAATTATAATTCACAAAGATAAAGCTATTATAAACAACCAAAAAATACAAAAATAGCTAAACAAGAATATTTTGCAAAATAACGTGATTATTCAACATAAAAAAGTGATTATCTTGCAAAAAAAATCAGTGACCGATTATTATCAGATGAAACGATATAATAAAATAGTGGCGACTAAATGTATTTTCATTCAGCCGCCACTACCCTATATTTTTTAATTTTAGAATATGCTCCAAGCAACTGTTAAGCCTGCCATTACAATGGCTACCATACTCATAAGCTTGATTAAAATATTCAGACTCGGTCCGGAAGTATCTTTAAATGGATCACCCACCGTATCCCCCACGACAGTTGCCTTATGAACCTCACTCCCTTTACCGCCAAAGTTACCTTCTTCCACATACTTTTTGGCATTGTCCCAAGCTCCTCCGGCATTAGCCATGAAGATAGCCAACACAAAACCACTGCTCAAACCACCAATCAACAACCCAACGACTCCGGTTACCCCAAAGACAACTCCGGTTAGAATAGGGGCTATAATTGCAATAAGTGACGGGATAACCATTTCCCGTTGAGCACCTTTGGTAGAGATAGCTACGCAACGTTCATAATCCGGTTCTGCTTCTCCGGTCAAAATTCCTTTTATTTCACGAAATTGACGGCGAACCTCATCAACCATATGCCCGGCAGCTCGTCCAACGGCATTCATTGTTAATCCACAGAAGAGAAAAGCCATCATAGAACCAATAAAAATGCCGGAAAGTACCTTAGGATTCATCAAGGTAACATCGTAATAGTTCATGAAATCGACAAAAGTAGCATTAGCTGTTGCAATAATATCACCATTTGGCATCGTTAATTCTATGGCACCGAGACGGGTTAATCCGATGCGTATCTCTTCTATATAAGAAGCAAGCAAAGCAAGTCCGGTCAAAGCAGCAGATCCGATAGCAAAGCCCTTGCCGGTAGCTGCGGTCGTATTACCCAACGAATCAAGGGCGTCCGTCCGTTTACGGACTTCCTCACCGAGAGCAGACATCTCGGCATTACCACCCGCATTATCTGCAATAGGACCATAAGCGTCGGTAGCGAGGGTGATTCCTAAAGTGGAAAGCATGCCGACAGCTGCTATACCGATCCCATAAAGCCCCATGCCGACATTGTCGAAATCAAAACCGGAAGCAAACAGGAAAGAAGCAATAATACCTACCACCACTGCCAAAACCGGAATAGCCGTGGAAAGCATACCTAAACCAATGCCGGAAATAATAACGGTAGCAGGCCCTGTCTTACCGCTTTCACTCAATTTCTGTGTCGGACGATAGGATTGTGATGTGTAATATTCGGTAGAACGCCCGATAACAATACCGACGATCAATCCCACCACTACAGCACAGGAAATCCACATCCAGTTATCGAGTTGCAACAACCAGAGAATAAAGAAAGTGGCCACAACGATTAAAACAGAACTGAGATTTGTTCCGAAAGCAAGAGAATTCAAGAGGTCTTTCATTTTGGCATCTTCCTTCGTGCGGACAGAAAAGATACCGATAATGGAAAGTAAAATCCCTACAGCCGCAATCAACATAGGCGCAATAACTGCTTTGAACTGCATGACTGTATCTCCTGTATGCATAAAAGCGGCGGCTCCCAAAGCAGCAGTAGCCAAAATGGATCCGCAATAGGATTCATAAAGATCGGCACCCATGCCGGCTACATCACCCACATTATCACCTACATTATCAGCAATTGTAGCCGGATTACGCGGGTCGTCCTCAGGAATACCAGCCTCGACTTTACCTACCAGATCAGCCCCCACATCGGCTGCTTTGGTGTAAATACCGCCACCCACACGGGCAAACAATGCCTGAGTAGAAGCACCCATACCAAAAGTAAGCATAGTGGTAGTAATAATGCATAGTTTATGAGTAGGAGTCAATACATCCGCAGGAATGGCCCAATTCAACAGCAGATACCAGAAAGATATATCAAGAAGGCCGAGACCTACCACCACCAATCCCATCACTGCCCCGCTACGAAATGCAATCCGCAACCCGGCATTCAAAGATTTACGAGCCGCATTTGCCGTACGGGCAGAGGCATAAGTAGCTGTCTTCATCCCCAAGAATCCCGACAATCCGGAGAAAAAACCTCCTGTAAGAAAAGCAATAGGTACCCACGCATTCTGTACTTGAAAGCCATAGGCCATAATTGAAAACAATATTACCAAACCGAAGAACACCCACCCCACAATCTTATACTGTTGTTTCAGATAAGACATGGCACCTTTGCGCACAGCAGCAGCAATCTTAATCATTTGAGGAGTACCTTCACTCTCTTTCATCATCTGCTTATGAAAATAATAAGCAAAGCAGAGAGCCAATACAGAGGCGGCCGGAACCAACCAGAAAAGCAAGCTATCCATAGAATAAATATTAGAGGTTTAACGAAAGGATAAAAGTATTGATTCTAAATGAAATAGGCAAATAAAAATTAAAGAAATTTCGATGGTCACACTCTGCTTTCTTTTCGAACGGACTACAATGAAATCATTTCGAACGAGAGAGAGCCTCTCCCTTGACAATCCGTATTCAACTTGGATACGATATAACTTTTATTCCACATAGTTTCCCTATCTTCCAAAAAGCGATGTAGCATCATGATTATATCGAACTGAGGCTATATAGAGACGGCAATCAATAAATTCGTCCTTGTACTGGTTTGCAACACAGTTGCACCACAAATCTCCTACCTTTGCATCAACAAAAGAAAAAAAGTCATGGGATGTAATTGTAATCATCACTCCGGTTGCCATACACAGGAGGAAAAGAAGAAGAAAAGTAAAAACCTACCCGTCATTATCAGTCTTATAATGTTGGGAACGGGAATGGGAATGAATCATTTCGGTTGGTTCACCCTGCCGGGTAGTGCATTGGTATGGTATGCGATCGCCTACCTCATCGCAGGCTGGCCTGTATTGCGGGAAGCTTTCGAACAGCTCCGTCAAGGAGATTTTTTCAACGAATTCATGCTGATGGGAATTGCTACCATCGGTGCATTTTGTATCGGCGAATATCCTGAAGGAGTAGCCGTAATGCTCTTTTACTCCATAGGTGAGGCTTTTCAAGACCGTGCGGTAGGGAATGCACAACGAAATATTAAAGCCCTGTTGGATGTACGCCCGGAGACAGCTACCGTGATACGTAACGGGCAGCCCGAAACAGTACATCCAGAAACAGTAAACGTAAATGAACTCATTGAAATAAAAGCCGGAGAACGCGTCCCTCTTGACGGAACAATGCAAAACGAACAAGCCTCATTCAATACTGCTGCTTTAACAGGTGAAAGCCGCCCGCGCACCATCCGCAAGGGAGAACCGGTACTTGCCGGTATGATTGCCACCGACCGTGTGATACAGCTCATTGTAAGTAAACCATATAATGAAAGTACACTTGCACGAATACTTGTCATGGTACAGGAAGCAAACGAACGGAAAGCTCCCGTAGAACTGTTCATCCGGAAATTCGCACGCATTTATACACCCATTGTAACCGGATTGGCCGTACTGATTGTTCTGATTCCTTTCTTGTACTCACTGGGCATGCCGGCATTCGATTATATATTTAGAGACTGGCTCTATAGAAGTCTGGTATTTCTGGTAATCTCTTGTCCTTGTGCACTCGTTGTCAGTATCCCGTTAGGATACTTCGGAGGAATCGGAGCCGCTTCTCGCGCGGGTATCCTATTTAAAGGTGGCAACTACCTGGATGCCATCACACAAATAAACACAGTGGTATTCGACAAAACAGGTACGCTGACAAAAGGAGTTTTCGAAGTACAACACGTAGAAAGCGTCTTATCTACCCAAGAAGAATTATTACGATACATCGTCTCTGCCGAACAACAGAGCACCCACCCGATAGCCCGCGCCATCAGTGAATATGCCTATAAGAAAGAAATCCCCCTACTCCCGTCTTCCGCCACAACGGAAATCCCCGGGCATGGGCTGGAAGTATATCTGGACGGACACAAAGTATTGGTAGGAAATCCACGACTGCTCTCCCGTTATCAAATAGCCTATCCTATGGAATTGAACACGATAGCAGATACCATTGTTGTCTGTGCTGTCGATGGTGTCTATGCCGGTTATCTGCTGTTATCGGATACTCCGAAAGAAGATGCCATAACCGCCGTCAAAGAGCTAAAAACATTAAATATTGATAATATACAGATCTTATCTGGAGACAAACAAGCAATTGTTTCTAAATTAGGGACGGAATTAGGGATATCACAGGCATACGGCGATCTATTACCGGAAGGAAAAGTTGCTCATATTGAAGCATTAAAAACCAATCCCTCCAATCGTATCGCCTTCGTGGGAGACGGTATCAATGATGCACCTGTACTTGCCATGAGTAATGTCGGCATAGCGATGGGAGGGTTGGGAAGTGACGCGGCTATCGAAACTGCAGATATCGTTATACAAAACGACCAACCCGCCAAAGTAGCTACCGCCATTCGTATCGGCCGGGGGAACCTCCCGCCATTCGTATCGGCCGTGCAACGAGACGCATTGTATGGGAGAATATCATTCTCGCTTTCGGGGTTAAGTTCGCAGTGCTGCTATTAGGCGCTATCGGCATAGCCACCATGTGGGAAGCGGTCTTCGCCGATGTCGGAGTTGCTTTAATCGCGATCCTTAATGCCATACGGATACAGAAAAAGAAATTCTGACCTCCTGTGGAAAGATGGAAATTGTTCTATCGGGGAAAGAAAGGTATTCGGGAAAAGTAAAATACCGTAAAAAAGGAACACTTATTATGGAAGAAGATATTTATTTGAAAAAACTGGCGCAACGGAACATCAAGCCGACTGCCATGCGGTTGCTTATCCTTCGCGCCATGATGCAGTTTGACCGTGCTTTCAGCCTGCTCGACCTGGAAACATACTTGGATACAGTGGATAAATCCACACTATCACGTACCATCAACCTCTTTCTGAAACATCATCTGATACATGGTATAGACGACGGTTCCGGTTCACTGAAATATGCAGTCTGCGGCAATGAATGTAATTGTGATATTGACGATTTACATGTACACTTTTATTGTACAAACTGTCATCGGACATATTGTTTGCGGAATATCCATATACCCACCGTAAGTCTTCCCCAGCACTTTACAGCAGAAAGTATCAATTATGTGATAAAAGGATTGTGCGACCATTGCTCACACTAAATAAAACAAAAAGGTCACACAAAGAGACTAAAACTCCCCCGATACCGGCTTTTGAACCGCACTCCAAAAGTTAACCACGAAACTTTTGGAGTGCAGTTTGATTTCCTGCCTGACAATCGGGGGAGTTTTATATTCTATTCGATGGTTACCGCAGTTCCGGTAGCTGTTACCATTAGCATGCTTCCGCTACCTCCTACGGTTTCATAATCCAGATCGACACCGATAACGGCATTGGCTCCCAAACGGGCAGCTTGTTCTTCCATCTCTCTAATTGCCGTATCTTTCGCCTGTCTCAGCACCTCCTCATATGCTCCGGAACGTCCGCCTACAAAATCGCGGATACCCGCCAAAAAATCACGAAACACATTGGCACCGATAATCGTCTCACCGGAAACGATACCATAATAACGAATTATTCTTTTCCCTTCAATAATGGGAGTGGTTGTTACTAACATACTCTTTTCTTTTTTAGTTTACTTGTACCAAATTAGACGTACAAACGACCTAAAAAGTTGCAGTTTCTTCCTGTTTTTTTCCCCATCCGGGATTCTGGATAAGTTTCGAATCCGGATAATCTATCTCTTGCTGAGGGATAGGCAGAAGCTGCTGATAGCTCTCTATCTTCAACTGTCCGGTAGCAAGATCATTACGACGCAAGAAAGCGAAGTAACTGCCAAAGCCTTTCAACTCACTTTGCCAGGTAGAACGCAAAGATTCAATAAAATCGGCTCCACTGACCGGCGGTAAATTACGGGCTTGCCGTACACGATTCAGATAATCCATAGCTTCGCCTTGATTACCCAAACGATAAGCACACTCGGATGCAGACAGCAGTACCTCAGTGTAAGTAACGAAAGGCACATAATCATTCTCTTTCAATACATTTTCATACGATTCCGGTTGTGCGCTGGTCAACAACCCCCAAATAAGTTCTCTTGAATTTCGGGTAAGAGAAGCACTCGAAGACAGTTCCAAAGCATATACACCGCTATCAATGATTCGTTTTAAATGAGCATAAGCTTGATCATAAGACTTTTGATGCAGATACATCTTTGCCAATAAAGCCAACGAAGCGCCTTGTGATGGATATAAGAAACTTTCCGAAGAGTCAAATTTACCCGGTTCCAGTTTGCTGTGTTCCACACAATAATTCAAATCCTCCACTAAATTCGCGAACAAGTCTCTACTAACCAACTGCTTGGTGACAGCAAACGAATTATCATAACTTATCACATAAGGAACGTTCTCCCACCAAGATGCCAACTGAAAATACTGAACGGCAGCCAATTGATGGATGTAAGCCATAAAAGGCGGAATCTCAGTCACTCCACTCCTTTCAAGCAAACTATCAAATATTTTAATTCTGCTAATGGTACTATACACATTGCCCCAAACACTATAAAGTTTACTGTCAGAAGGTGTCAATGTATGTTCGTAAATAAAACGATAAGCCGTACTTCTACCGTCAAAACTTTGTGTATAGTAGCCATCCAAATTAGAGAAATCCTGCATAGAAGTTGCCATCATAAGAGCTATGCCGGTAATCACTTTCTGACCATCCTCTCCAAATTCCACCGGTTTAGACGGATCTCCTTTTTGCGTAAGTCTAAGATCTACCGAAAGCCTTCCACTCGTAGTATAAACCGTAATCGTTTTATCTCTCACCAAAGCACCGGCAGCCGGTTGAACCACAATCTCCAACTCATTTTCCTGAATGGTTCCCGTATAATCGATATCGGAAAACTTAAAAATCTTCAAGGTTTCCACTGATATAGACTCTCCGGGTATACCCGCCGGTTTTTCCAAAGTAACCGGCACCTTACAATCTATCTTAACACGGAAAGTCCCGCCCTCAGCAGGGATTTCCAATTCTTCCTTATCAAGAGTCAGTGTCACATCACCACCGGCATCCGGTTCATTGCCGGCAATACCGTCTCCATCCCAATCAATGAAATAATTCAAATTGGGAACAGTAACTTCCACACCTAAATCTTTATAGCGTCTAATGATATTATCCGAAATCTCATTTACTTTCAATAACATGGAACTCTCTCGGATTTTCTCTTTAGTATCATCCATAAACCTACCTTCCGCTTTGAATTCGGAACTCAACATAGCAAGGTATTCCGTCAATTCGGCATCACTACGATCTTTCAACAAAGCAGATGAAACGACAATCAACGCACCGGCCTCCTCTGTTCCGGAAGCAATAGAGAAATTACAAACATCCTGATCGGCATAGCGCTCCAAACCAAAATTTCTCAAAACCTCCTTCTGTACTTTCGCATCAGCCTCATCAAAATCCATGATATTGTTTCTGATAAGCTGCATCATACGTTGCGTCTTCAGGTGAGTAAGGATATTAACATTAGCCTGTTTATTATCAGTCAAATTTACAATCGATTGCATGGATATCTGACCATCAGACAATTCACCGTACACCTCATTAAAGTAATACCCGTCAGCCGTAAGCAACACATATGGAGAATTCAAATTAATCTCACCGAAATCAAAGGAACCGTCATTATCAGTAATAACGCCTTGATAGACTTCACCGGTCAGATTATAATTCTTATCCAACGCCTGTGCAGTAATCTTAGAACCATTAATAAAAGGCCCTTTTTCTACCTTACCCGATACATTATATGTTTTCGGAGTAAAAATATCCTCCTTATCTTCACATCCGGCAACGAATGCCAAAATAAAAAACAAACAAAAATAGTTTAGCAGTTTATGTTTCATAGTCTATGTTATTTACGCCTTACGGCCATATTTTACCGATCCAAATCAGAACATCTTACTCACTCTCTCTATACCGGCTACAAGTGCATCTACCTCTTTCTTCGTATTGTAAATGGCAAACGAAGCACGCACTGTACCCTCTATACCGAGACGCTGCATCAAAGGCTGTGCACAATGATGCCCGGTACGCACGGCAATACCCAGCCTATCAAGTAAAGTTCCCATATCAAAATGGTGAATATCCCCCACAAGAAAGGAGATAACACTGCTTTTATGTTCTGCTTGCCCAAAGATACGGATATTGGGTATCTCCTCCAATAATTTCGTACCATAAACCGTCAGCTCGTGCTCATGGGCCGCAATATTTTCGATACCGAGCCCAGTGACGTAGTCGAGTGCTTTTGCCAATCCGGTCGTACCTATATAATCGGGTGTACCGGCTTCAAACTTAAAAGGAAGTTCATTGAAAGTTGTTTTCTCAAAAGAGACATGTTGTATCATCTCCCCTCCACCCTGATAAGGAGGCAGACGATCGAGCCATTCCTCTTTTCCGTAAAGAACACCGACACCGGTAGGTCCATATACTTTATGAGCAGAAAAAACAAGAAAGTCCGCATCGAGTTCCTGTACATCCACTTTCAGGTGAGGAACAGACTGAGCCGCATCCACCAAGAAAGGCACCCCGTGTGCATGGGCTGTAGCAATCATCTCTTTAATAGGATTGACCGTTCCCAACACATTGGAAACTTGGGTTACACTGACAATCTTCGTCCTTTCCGAAAACAGTTTTTCATATTCATCCAGCAGTAGCTCACCTTTATCGTTCATCGGAATCACCTTGATGGTAATACCCTTGCGTGCAGCCAGCAATTGCCAAGGCACGATATTACTATGATGTTCCATGACAGAAACAATCACCTCATCCCCCTCCTGCATAAATTCCTCACCAAAGCTGGAAACAAGTAAGTTTATGCTCTCTGTCGTACCACGGGTAAAAACGATTTCGTTCGTACTCCGGGCATTGATAAACCGACGGACAGTCTCACGGGAGGACTCATGCAACTCCGTAGCCTGTTGGGAGAGATAATGCACTCCACGATGCACATTTGCATTGACGGAGTAGTATTCGTCAACAATAGAATCAATCACCAAACGAGGTTTCTGCGTAGTTGCCGCATTATCGAAATAAACCAAAGGTTTCCCATAAACCGTACGGTCAAGAATAGGAAAATCTTCACGTATCTTTTGTATATCCATAATGGTAATGATTAGTGAGTTGTGATAAATAATTAGTTACCACCAATTTACTTGCATATTGCACATCCCTGGCATTTGTTCAGTTCACCCCGGAAACGTTTTTCCACCAACAGGTGTAAACGATCTTTCAAGGCATCCAGACGGATCGTATCTATTACCTCATTCACAAAAGCAAACATCAGCAACAGGCGGGCCTCCTTTTCCGAGATACCACGCGCACGCATATAGAAAAGGGCACCCTCATCCAACTGACCTACCGTAGCGCCATGAGAACACTTCACATCATCGGCATAGATCTCCAACTGCGGTTGTGTATACATACGGGCATCACGTGTAGCACACAGATTACGGTTAGTCTGCTGTGAATTTGTATGTTGTGCATCCGGACGTACCAATACCAATCCGGCAAAAGCACCGACAGCCTGATCGTCAAGTACATACTTAAACAGTTCATTGCTGGTACAATTAGGAACTGCATGGTCTATCATGGTGTTATTATCCACATGCTCGTTCTTGTCTGCAATGGCCATACCGCAAAGATTTATTTCCGCTCCCTCTCCGGCAAGGGTCACTTCAGTAGTGTTACGGGTAGTACCGTTGTGCAATGTCATACCATTCAACAGTACATTACTGTTTGCTTCCTGCCGTACATAAAGGTTACTGATACGTACCGTACTTGTATGCGTCTCTTCCAGTTCATACAGATCGAATACAGAGTTCTCTCCGGCAAACACCTCGATAACCTGTGTTGACAGGAAATTTACATTATCCATAGCATGGTCACAAATCAGCAGACGTGCCTGCGCTCCATCTTCAAGGATTATCAGCACACGACGGTTTACCATGAAATTAACATCGGCACGCAAAATATTTACCAACTGAACAGGTCTTTCAACGATCACATTTTTAGGCACATACATCAATATTCCGTCCTGAGCGAAAGCTGTATTGAAAGCCGTCACTCCGTCTTTTGAAGTATCAGCAAGTTTGCTATAATATTTCTTCACCAACTCAGGGTGCTGTTCCGCCATTTCTTTCAATCCACCGAACAATACTCCCTCTGGTAAGTGAGATTTAGGCAGCTTCCTGCTATAGAACGCATCGTTCACCACAAAGAACAAAGACGTACTCATGTTCGGCACATCGCATTTGAACACCTCATAAGGATTCACCGGAATCTCCAACCGGTTCAAATTAAGTCCGTAATCGGGTTCAAAGAATTTGCTGATATCCGTGTATTTATATTTCTCCTGCTTGCGTGTCGGAAACCCCAACCGCTCGAAATCGGCAAAAGCCGCAGCACGCGGTGCATTCATCACCTCAGCACTATGCCGGCAAATCATAGCTTCCGTTTGAGAAAATAAATCTATATATTGTTGTTCTACAGTCATCTTATTGATTTATGAGTTATAGATTATGATTTATAAATCATCAACCTCTTTCTTAATCCAATCGTATCCTTTCTCTTCCAACTCAAGCGCCAGTTCCGGGCCGCCGGTCTTCACGATACGTCCTTTATAAAGCACATGTACGACATCCGGTTTGATATAATCCAACAGACGCTGGTAGTGAGTGATAACGATACAACTCGTATCGGGAGTTTTCAATTTATTAACCCCTTCAGCTACGATACGAAGTGCATCGATATCCAAACCGGAATCTGTTTCGTCAAGGATACTGAGACGCGGTTCGAGCATAGCCATCTGAAATATTTCGTTACGTTTCTTCTCGCCACCGGAAAAGCCTTCATTCACCGAACGGTTGGCAAGCTTGTTATCCAATTCTACCACCGCCCGTTTCTCACGCATCAGTTTCAAGAATTCACTGGCCGTCAGGGCAGGAAGTCCCTTATACTTACGTTGTTCATTCACAGCCGCACGCATGAAATTCACCATACTCACTCCCGGAATTTCTACCGGATACTGGAAACTAAGGAAAATGCCTTCATGGCTACGGTCTTCCGGACTCAACTCCAGCAGATTCTTACCATAAAAAGTCACACTCCCCTTCGTCACCTCAAACGCCGGGTTGCCCACCAGCACGGAAGAAAGCGTACTCTTACCCGAACCATTGGGCCCCATGATAGCATGTACTTCTCCTGCATTCACAGTCAGGTTGATGCCTTTCAATATCTCTTTGCCATTAATACTGGCATGTAAGTCTTTTATCTCTAACATGATTATATTTACGATTTTACAATTTACGATTTACGATTGGTAATACTTCTAAGACGATCCGCATTTACAATCCAGTTTCAATTGTAAATCGTAAATCGTCTGCCCGTCCAATCATCCTACGCTGCCTTCCAACGATATCGTCAGTAGCTTTTGTGCCTCCACGGCAAACTCCATCGGAAGCTTGTTAAGCACCTCTTTGGCATATCCGTTTACAATAAGCCCGATAGCATCCTCAGTCGGGATACCGCGCTGATTACAATAGAATATCTGGTCTTCACTGATTTTACTGGTTGTAGCTTCATGTTCCACTACAGCCGTCTCATTACGAATATCCATATAAGGGAAAGTATGGGCGCCGCATTTATCGCCCAACAGCAGTGAGTCGCATTGACTATAATTACGAGCATTATCCGCTTTCTCGGATACGCGGACAAGACCACGATAGGAGTTCTCACTCTTTCCGGCCGAAATTCCCTTACTTACAATCGTACTGCGGGTATTCTTTCCAAGATGTATCATCTTCGTACCGGTATCTGCCTGTTGATAATTGTTTGTCACTGCCACCGAATAAAACTCGGCTGTAGAGTTATCACCGGAAAGAATGCAGGAAGGGTATTTCCAGGTAATCGCCGAACCGGTCTCTACCTGTGTCCACGAAAGTTTGCTATTTACTCCCTTACAGTTACCGCGCTTCGTCACAAAGTTATAAACACCTCCTTTTCCTTCGGCATCACCCGGATACCAGTTCTGAACAGTAGAATATTTCACTTCAGCCCGATCATGCACCATGATTTCCACAATGGCGGCATGCAACTGATTTTCATCACGCATCGGTGCGGTACATCCTTCCAGATAAGAGACATACGAATCTTCATCGGCCACGATCAAAGTACGTTCAAACTGCCCTGTATTTGCCGCATTGATACGGAAATAAGTCGAAAGTTCCATCGGACAGCGAACGCCTTTCGGTATATAGACAAATGAACCGTCGGAGAATACAGCCGAATTCAAAGCTGCAAAGAAATTATCACGATAACCAACCACCGAGCCAAGATATTTCTTCACCAAGTCGGGATGTTCACGAACCGCCTCACTGAATGAGCAGAAAATAATTCCCTTCTCCATCAATGTCTCCTTAAAAGTAGTCTTTACAGAAACAGAGTCCATCACAGCATCCACCGCCATCCCGCTCAGCGCCATCTGCTCTTCCAACGGGATACCTAATTTATTGAACGTTTTTATCAACTCCGGATCTACCTCATCCATACTTTTCGGCCCTTCTTTCTTCTTTGTCGGGTCGGCATAATAAGATATTGCCTGATAATCTATTTCAGGAATTCGGAGATGCGCCCAAGTAGGCATCTCTAACGTCAGCCAATGGCGATACGCTTTCAAACGGAACTCCAGTAACCATTCCGGCTCCTCCTTTTTGGAAGAAATGAGACGGATAACGTCTTCATTGAGTCCTTTCTCAATGATATCCGTATGTACCTCCGTAGTGAAGCCATATTTATACTTCTCCTGCGTAAGTTCCTTTACATATTTATTGGGTTCTTCTTGTTGCATCATTTAATTGAGTATATATTGTTGTGTCACTTCTTTTGCCACAGGGAAGAATATTCCCGCAAATTTTTCCATAGGATAATATAACACAGATTCCTCCTTCTTTGTTTTACTAATCAATGTGTTATCTGCATCGATAAATTCTATTACACAAATTATCAGACTGGTAAGCAACAGAAACTTCAATGCTCCCAAACCACTGCCAAGCCAACGGTTCAGCCATCCCAAAGAAACAGCCTCCATCGCTTTTGTCAACAAAGATGCCACTAAAGTAAAAGTTAGTGGCACAGCAATCCAGATGATAACAAAAGCAAGAATCTGCGCAACCGTCATCGAATCGGTTATCGTAGGACAAAACTTCTCAGCCAATGACGCATACAATGCCTTTGCCGCCAGCAATCCCACGATTAGTCCCAATATGGAAGCAAGCTGCCTAATGAAACCCTTCATAAAGCCAACAACCACACCGGCACCAACAATAACCAAAATCACAATATCGATAGTTGCCATAAATACAGTTGAAAATTGAAAGTTGAAAGTCTGAATACAGTTAAGAGTTGAGAGTTAAAAACCAACAGTGCTGCTATCACACTGCAAGTAACTTTCAACTTTCAACTCTCAACTTTCAACTAAATAAGGCTTATAGCGTTTGTTTTACCTCTACCTCTTCATAAGTTTCGATCATATCGCCTATCTTCAGGTCGTTTGTACCTACCAGACTAATACCGCACTCGAAATTCGTGCCGACTTCTTTCACATCGTCTTTGAAACGTTTCAATGCGTTGATAGCACCCGAGAAGATAACGATACCGTCGCGAATCAAGCGCGCCTTGTCGCTGCGTTTCACTTTTCCGGTCTTTACCATCGCCCCGGCAACCGTACCGACTTTCGTTATATTGAACACCTCACGAACCTCGATAGTGGCAGTAACCACCTCTTTCACTTCCGGAGCCAACATACCTTCCATAGCCGCTTTCACCTCTTCGATAGCATCGTAAATAACCGAGTATTTGCGAATATCCACACCTTCTTTGTCAGCCATTCTTTCAGCAGAACCGGAAGGACGAACCTGGAATCCGATAATGATAGCATCAGAAGCAGCAGCCAAAGATACATCCGATTCGGAAATCTGTCCCACACCCTTATGGATCACATTCACCTGGATCTGCGGAGTGGAAAGTTTGATCAGTGAGTCGCTCAGAGCTTCTACAGAACCGTCCACGTCACCTTTCACGATAATATTCAATTCCTGGAAGTTGCCCAACGCAATACGACGGCCCAACTCATCCAATGTAAGAATCTTCTGCGTACGCAAGCCCTGTTCACGTTGCAACTGCTCACGCTTATTGGTAATTTCACGTGCTTCCTGATCGGACTCTACCACGTGGAAAGTATCACCGGCAGCCGGCGCACCATTCAATCCCAAAATCAATGCAGGCTCCGAAGGACCGGCCGACTTAATACGCTGGTTACGTTCATTGAACATGGCTTTCACACGCCCGTAGCTTGTTCCTGCCAACACGATATCCCCCACTTTCAACGTACCGTTGGATACAAGTACCGTAGCCACATAGCCACGCCCTTTATCCAAAGTAGATTCAATGATAGATCCCGTAGCATTACGGTTCGGATTAGCTTTCAGCTCCAGCATTTCAGCTTCAAGCAACACTTTTTCCATCAACTCGCTAACGCCCTGACCTTTCTTGGCAGAGATATCCTGTGACTGATACTTACCACCCCATTCTTCCACAAGGTAATTCATAGCAGCCAATTCTTCTTTTATCTTATCCGGATTAGCCGTCGGCTTATCCACTTTATTAATGGCAAATACGATAGGAACACCGGCAGCCATTGCATGGTTGATAGCCTCCTTCGTTTGCGGCATCACATTATCGTCAGCCGCAACAATGATGATGGCGATATCCGTCACTTTCGCACCACGGGCACGCATAGCCGTAAATGCCTCATGACCTGGAGTATCCAGGAAAGTAATCTTACGTCCGTCCTCCATTGTCACGTGGTAGGCACCGATATGCTGTGTGATACCACCCGCCTCACCGGCGATAACATTCGCCTTACGGATATAGTCGAGCAATGAAGTCTTACCATGGTCTACGTGTCCCATCACAGTTACAATCGGCGCACGCGGTTCCAGATCTTCCTCCGCATCTTCTTCTTCGACGATAGCCTGTGCCACTTCCGCACTTACATATTCCGTCTTAAAGCCGAACTCTTCTGCCACCAGATTAATCGTTTCCGCATCCAGACGCTGGTTGATAGAAACCATTATACCGATACTCATACAAGTAGCGATAACCTGATTAACAGATACATCCATCATACTCGCCAACTCATTGGCTGTTACGAACTCCGTCAGCTTCAACACTTTGCTTTCTTCCATCTCCTGGTTTTCCAGTTCCTGCATACGGTTGGAAACCATCTCCCGTTTTTCCTTACGGTATTTGGAAGCCTTGTTTTTACCTTTCGTTGTCAGACGAGCTAATGTTTCTTTTACCTGCTTAGCTACATCTTCTTCGCTCACTTCCTGTTTTACAACCGGCTTTTTGAAGCGATCTTTATTATTGTTACGGTTACGGTTTTGTCCCCCGCCTTGTCCGCCATGTCCGGCAGGTTTCTGACTGTTAGGAGTAGGATGTGTAAAGTTGGAAGCCACATTGTTGACGTCCACCTTCTCCTTATTGATGCGGATGCGTTTTTTCTTTCCATTTGCATCGGCATTTTCTTTAGGAGCACTTTTAGCAACCTTACTGTCGTCTTTACGGATCTCCTTGATAATAGCATCTTTCATCTGCTTTCTCTGATCCTGACGCTGTTTTTCCTTTTCTTCGCGTTCTTTCCGTTTCTCCTCTTTCGATTTTTTCTTCGGACGGGTCGACTGGTTCAAAGCAGCCAAGTCAATCTGGCCGATCACATTAATCTTGGATACAAATTCCGGCTGACGAATCTTGAAAACATCCTCCTCTTGCTTCTCGGTTGCAACCGTCTCCGGAGTTTCCACTTTAGGCTCTGCCTTTTCTTCTTTTGTCACTTCCGGCATCACCTCCACCTTCGGTTCTTCCTTTTTCACTTCTTCCACTACTTTTTCTTCTACTACCGCCGGCTTCGGTTGTTCTATCACTACAGGCTCCACCTTTTCTTTCACAGGTTCCGTCTGTACGACCGGTGCTACGATTTCTTCTTTCTTCACCTCGGCGACAACAGGTTTCGTTGCCTCCTCTTTTTTCTTCTCTTCAGTTACCACCGGAGCGGGCTGTTGAGTTTGAGGTTGCGACTGTTGTTTAGATTCGCTTACCGGTTCTTTTTCTACTTTCCGGTTGAATTTATTCAAATCAATTTTTCCGACAGGTTTAAACTTCGGACGTGCATCTTCGGGAACGACTGTCTTGATAACATCATCCGCCTTAGACTTCTCCGGCTGCTTTTCGTAACCATCGATAGACACCGATGCCTTATTACGATCCTTGTTCTGACGTTCCTGGATAAAACGTTCTGATTCAAGCCGAAGATTCTTATCCGTGCTAAACTCTTTCACGAGTATAGCATACTGTTCCTCGGTAATTTTTGTATTCGGGTTTGCCTCAACGGTATACCCTTTCTTTTGCAGGAACTCAACTACCGTTGCGATTCCTACATTCAAATCTCTTGTTACTTTGTTTAACCTTATCGTCATACTTTAAATTAAAAGAATAATGGAGCGAAGATATTTACGATTTCACGATTGACGATCAGACATTTAATTTCCTTTCATCTACAACCCACAATATAGAGAGCAGCTCCAATCGCAAATCGTAAACAGTCTAATCGTAAATGAAATTATTCATTGTCTTCAAACTCCGATTTCAAAATACGTAATACCTCGTCCACAGTTTCCTCTTCCAGGTCCGTCTTTTCGATCAACATCTCACGAGGTGCATTCAATACTGCCTTAGCCGTATCGATTCCGATAGCTTTGATAGCATCGATTACCCATCCGTCGATTTCATCTTTGAACTCTTCCAGATAGATATCTTCATCCTGCGCACTCTCATCCAGTTCACGGAACACGTCGATAGTGTACTCGGTCAACATACTGGCAAGTTTGATATTCAAACCGCCTTTACCAATAGCCAGCGAAACCTCTTCCGGGCGAAGGAAAACCTCAGCCTTGCGTTCTTCTTCATTCAATCGTATAGAAGAAATCTTTGCCGGGCTCAAGGCACGCTGAATAAACAAGGAGATATTCGATGTATAGTTAATCACATCGATGTTCTCATTGCGAAGTTCACGAACGATGCCATGAATACGACTTCCTTTTACACCTACACAGGCTCCTACCGGGTCGATTCTGTCATCATAAGACTCTACCGCAATTTTGGCACGTTCGCCGGGGATGCGGGCAATCTTTTTAATGGTGATCAGGCCATCGTTAATTTCCGGTACTTCCATTTCGAACAGACGCTGCAGGAAAACAGGAGATGTACGCGAAAGGATAATTTTCGGATTATTGTTTTTGTTATCCACACGGGCCACCACTGCACGTGCCGTTTCTCCTTTACGATAAAAATCCGCCGGAATCTGTTCTGTCTTTGGCAGCAACAGTTCGTTTCCTTCGTCATCCAGCAGCAGCATCTCTTTTTTCCAAATCTGATATACTTCTGCATTAATGATCGTACCTACTTTATCAATATATTTATTATAAATACTGTCTTTCTCAAGCTCAAGAATCTTAGAAGCTAACGTCTGGCGGAGATTCAGAATAGCACGACGGCCGAACTTTGCAAAAATCACTTCATCAGTAACCTCTTCACCGACTTCATATGAAGCATCTATCTTCTGTGCTTCCGTCAAGGAAATCTGCATATTCGGGTTTGTTAAATCTTCGTCTGCCACTACCTCCCGGTTACGCCATATTTCAAAGTCCCCCTTGTCCGGGTTCACGATTACGTCGTAATTTTCATCAGTGCCAAACATTTTCGCGATAACACTACGGAACGACTCTTCGAGCACGCTTACCATCGTTGTTCTATCGACGAAGTCGCCCTTGTCCGGGTTCACAATTACGTCGTAATTCTCATCGGTGCCGAACATCTTCGCGATCACACTACGGAACGACTCTTCGAGCACGCTCACCATGGTGGTTCTATCGATATTTTTCAGTTCCTTAAATTCCGAAAATGTATCAATCAAGCTGATTGTTTCTTCTTTCTTGGCCATAATTATTTAAAACTAATTAAGTATTTAGTGTATTTTATCTCATCATAACGGAAGGTTTCGTCTTCTTCCATCAATTTAGGACGTTTTGCTCCTTCTACTTTCACTTTCTTTTGTACAGCCACCACAAACTTTTCCTCATCGGCATCTTTCAATACACCGGTCAGCTTGCGGCCATCTTTCGTCAAAACCTCCACATCGCTACCGACATGGTTGTAATACTGTTGCAACACTTTAAAAGGCTGCCCGATTCCAGCCGAACCTACTTCCAGTTCATAATCTTCCTCTTCACGGTTCAGCTTCGATTCGATAAAGCGGCTCAGCTCCACGCAATCTTCAATCCAAACACCTTCTGCATGGTCTATCTCGACCACAATCTTGTCGTCCGGGCTTACGGTCACTTCCACCAGAAAGTAGTCTTTTCCCTCCAGCCACTCTTCAACAATCTGACTAACAGTTTTCTTTTCTATCATTGATTAGCTATATAAGAACAAAAAAAGGAGCTTAATCGCCCCTCCACCTTTCATCCATTTCGGGTGCAAAGATATAAATAATCTGTTCGACTACAAAATATTAGAGAAAAAAAGTTTATTATAACATTGCCCATAAAGAGCATGATGAAATTTTGCGTAATCAACGAAGAGAGTACTATTCGCATCAATTTTGACTATTTCGGTACATTATCCACATCGTTTTTACCCCCTTCACTCTCTTCACCTTTTTCGCTTAACCGCTCTATTCATCGGTAATACAGGGTGAAGGTGCAATCTGGTTTTCCAAGCATAATGCGCACCGTCCATATGCATGGTGCCTACGAGTAGTATCCACGGTGCTTACAAGCCGTAAACACAGTACTTGGAAGACATTTGCATAGAGACTGGAGAACGGGAGCAGCCCTTCACCCTGTATTACCGATGAATAAAGCGATTAAGCGAAAAAGGTGAAGGGAGTGAAGGCAGTAAAAATATCATAGGGCAGGTATTCTGAAGAATAAAAAACACCTGCCGAAAAACAATATTGTACTTTTTCTTAAAACCTACCACTTCTTCTCCCGGCCTCTCCCCCAGTTAACGTACATGTAATCCTTTTACCCAACCCATGCAAAACAAATGACAGAAAGGACAGTGTAAACATCAAAACAGACATGACACCCCACATACAATTCGGCTACTTTTGTAAAATCAATTGAACAAATTTCATTCAATCACAGCAAGCAAGTTAGTGAAACCCAATTTACTATCACACTAACCTGCATGCACTTTTTAATATTATATGAAAACATGCATCTATTTAATATTTTCTTTATATGCCATATGCATTCAAGCTCAAGATATCTACAATAATTTAAACCAAAAGTTCACTCAATATTTAATCAAGACGCTCCCCGAAAACATTTATGTACAAACTGACAAGCCCTATTATGTAGTAGAAGACACCATCTGGATGAAAGCTTTTGTAGTGAATGCACAATTACTTCAACCCTCACCCAGCAACTTTGTTTATGTAGAACTCATAAATCAGCAAAATGAAATACTAAACAGAATAAAGCTAAAAAAAGATTCTGCCGGATTTCAAGGATATATCAAATTAAACGAGCACATCCTCGCCGGAGAGTATGCACTCCGTGCCTATACAAATTGGATGAGAAACGAAGTGCCGGAATACTTCTTCCAAAAAAATATTACTATTGAACGAGTGAAGCAAACACCCCAGCTACTCACTATAAAATATATTCCTATCGAAAAAGACAGATTACAAGCCGTTGCCAAATATACATATAGCGACGGTTCAGCTATCAAAGGACGAAGAATAGATTTTACATACACCAAAGACGGACGTAAATATAGAAAAAACTATTCTGTCACTAATAATGAGGGAGAAATACGATTCAACATTCGGTTGAATGAAGAAAAACCTGATAAGCAGAAGCTGACAGCAACCATTTTCGATCAGAAATGGATCATCTCGCACGAACAGAATTTCGTTATTCCTAACCTCAAAAAAGATTTTGATGTACAGTTCTTCCCGGAAAGCGGCACATTATTAACAGAGACATGGCAATTTGTAGCTTTCAAAGCAATCGGTCCAGACGGACTATGTGAACACATCTCGGGAAAAGTGATCAGCGAAGGAGGAAATGAAATAGCCCAAATACACACCCAGCATGACGGTATGGGAAAGTTTGCACTGTGGCCTCACAAAGATAGTATATATTATGCTGTGGTAACTAACCGGGAGGGTGTTGAGAAAAAGCTCAAACTTCCCGAAGCACGAATTGAGGGAATGACACTCCGGCTTAACATTAAAGAGGAAAATTGCCTCTACTCTATTGAGAATCATACGGCATACTCAACGGATAGTTTATTTCTAATTGCCCATACACGTGGAATGATTTCCGTAACCAGACAACTGACCGAAGAGAAAAGAAGCGGAAAGTTTTCTTTAAGCCAATGCCCTGAAGGTATCTTGAATGTTGCCGTCGTCGACCGGATAGGAAACGTATTCTGCGAACGAATGTTATATGTCAAGAAAGCACATAGCCCGGCTGTACAAATTAAAACCAATTCACAGGAATACGGAAAACGAGAGAGAGTGGAAATGCTACTAAATACCGGACAGAAAGGAGAATTTTCCCTGTCTGTTACTGATGCGAAAGTTGTGAAATGGGATTCTCTGAATAACCATATCATCAGCCAATTATTACTGAAATCAGAAATCAAAGGACACATCGAAAAACCCGGATATTATTTCACAAGTGATAACAAGGTAGTCAACGAGCATTTAGATCTCCTAATGCTTACGCAAGGATGGAGACGCTATAATTTACCGAACATCTTACAACAACAAGTACCGGAAATGAAAATACCTTTAGAGCGGGGACAGGCTTTGAGTGGAAGAGTAAAACCTTTTCTCCGAAAGAAAATTAAGGGGGCAGAAGTAGTAGGATTCACTGATAAGTTGAAAGCCATACATGCAAAAGTAGATACCTCCGGAAATTATGTTTTCGAAGGAATTGAATTTCCGGATAGTACGGCATTCACAATCAATGCAGTTAATAAGAAAGGAAAAGCAAAAGGAATCATGATTTATCCGTCACCGGAGATATTTCCCGACACAAGAAACCTATTTATCCCAAATTCACACCACTTTGAGGAAGTGGAGGCACACCTTAGGCTATACAAAGAAACATATATACAAAACGATATAAGTAAAGAGATTGTATTAGATGACATCGTTGTGACACAAAAATATATCAGTCAGACCGGTAAGTTGGCAGGTGAATTTGCCGCTTATGCGGATTATGTTGTAACAGACAAAACGATCGAGGAAGAATATAAGAATAAATCCGTGGCAGACATAATACATACTGCCATCATGCAACGTTTCCCTGGCATCACTATGGTAGAGGAAGACCATTTTTGGTATAGAGGAAAGCCACTACGATTTGCTGTTGACATGAAACTGATTCAATACGATGAATTACGATTCTATATGGCTGAAGAGATTGCATCAATCTCCTTCTTTAAAGAAGCCTCTGAGGTGCCTCTATATGTACCCATGCATGACGAATTCATAACGGCTCAAATGAACAAATATAGAGGAGTGATCCTTATCGAATTAAAAAAAGGGGGTACAGCTCACTACTTCCGCCCCTCACTCGGTCTGGCTACTCTCTATCCGTTAGGCTACCAAAAGCCGGCAGAGTTTTATTCACCCAAATACGATGTGCCCGATTCGTTACAAGCCGATAAAACTGATTTCAGAACCACCGTTTATTGGAATCCCAAGATACAAACCGATTCTACCGGACATGCCAAAGTATCTTTCTACACCACGGATATGAAACATGATATGGAATACATATTGGAAGGTATTACCGAGAACGGAATACCTTGCCGGGCGACAGGACGGATAAAAGTGAAGAAAGAATAGGGTAAATACCTAAAAAGAGTAGGGAAGTCCCTTTCCTTCGGGGATTTTCCTTTCTTACTTTTGAAAAATCAAAATCTTATTATGTATGAAACACATCATTTCTATTTTATTCATTTGTTTGTCAAATATGACTTCTCAAGCACAAAATAGTCCAAGTGATCTCAACCGGAAATTTGTCAATTATCTGACTTCCTCCCTCTCTGAAAGCATTTATTTACAAACTGATAAGCCCTATTATACGACAGAAGATACAATCTGGTTAAAAGCTTACGTAGTTAATGCACAAATTTACCAACCATCGCCCAGTAATTTTGTATATATAGAATTGATCAATCAACTCGACAGCGTGGAAAGGAGGATAAAAATCCGAAAAGAAAACAATGCTTTTTCCGGATATTTAGCCCTTGATAAAAAGCTTATTCCCGGAGAATATGCCTTACGCGCATATACCAATTGGATGCGAAATGATTCACCAGATTACTTTTTCCAAAAGAATATCTCAATCAGTAAAGTCATACAAAACCCTAAAATACTGACCGCCAAATTCTATCCGGCAAAGGAGAATAAACAACAAGCCCTTATTCAATATACTTATAGTGACGGTTCCCCGATTAAAAATTGCCGGATCGATTTTGCTTATAACAGGAATGGTAAGAAATATCGGAAAAGATATGCCTTAACCGATTCTAAAGGAGAAATCGAATTACAAATACAGCAGCAAGATCGTCCCACAGAAAAACAACAATTATCAGCTACTGTCTTTGATAATAAAGGAGGAATCATCTATGAACAAAAGTTTGCCATACCCGAAAGAGGAGAAGATTTTGACGTCCAATTTTTTCCCGAAAGCGGAATATTATTGGCAGGCACTCCTCAAACAGTCGCATTCAAAGCCATAGGAGCAGACGGGTTGAGTACCTCTGTATCCGGAAAAGTGTTCAGCGCGGGAGGAACATTTATGGCTGACATAATGACCCTGCACAATGGCATGGGAAAGTTTCCGCTATTAGCACAAAAGGATAGTATCTATTTAGCAATTATCACCGACAATAAAGGGATTGAAAAGCAATTCCGACTCCCCAAAGTACAAGAGAAAGGAATAACGTTACAACTCCGCCAACAGGGAGAGACTTGTATTTACATGCTCGAAAACAATACGAACTTCCCAACGGACAGCTTACTGATAATTGCCCATACTCGGGGGATACCTTCAATAGTCAAGCCACTAACTACAAACAACAAAACCGGTAAGTTCTCTCTAAGCCAAGTACCCGAAGGTATTCTTAACGTAGCAATCACCAACCAAACGGGTCGGGTATTCTGCGAACGAATGATGTACATAAAAAAGGAAACTCATATTACCCCCCGGATACAAACCGACCAAGCTGCATATGGGCAAAGAGAAAAAGTAGAAATGCAAATAAGTCTACCCGGCAATGGAGACTTCGCCCTTTCTGTCACTGATGCCCAACTTATAAAATGGGATTCATTGGAAAACAATATTAGTACTCAGCTTTTAATGAAGTCAGAATTAAGAGGGCATATAGAAAGCCCTAACTACTACTTCACTGCAAACACAACACAGATAAACGAACATCTGGACCTGTTGATGCTAACCCAAGGATGGAAAAAATACGATTTGTCATCTATCTTACAGGAACATGTACCTCAACCCCAACATCCGATGGAGATAGGACAATCACTTACCGGAAAGGTTAAGCCGCTCTTCTGGAAAAGCATGAACGGAATAGAGGTTGTCGGCTTCAGTAATCACTGGAAAGCCGTACACGCACAAGTAGACAGCGTAGGGAACTACTTTTTCAACGGAATTGAGTTTCCGGATAGTACCGCATTCACCATTAACGCCATTAATAAAAGAGGAAAAGCGAAAGGGGTAATGATTTACCCGGACGCAGAGGTATTTCCGGATTCCAAAACATTCATCCCCGCCCCCAAAGGAGTCATACAAGAAAGAACTCAAAATGCGATGGACGAATACCATCAAATTTATCGGCAGAATAATATCTGGAAAGAGATTATGTTGGATGAGATAAACGTTACAGCCAAATATATCAGCAAGACAGGAAAATTAGCAGGGGAGTTTGCCGGATATGCCGATTATGTAATAACCGACAGGATGATAGAAGCAGAATACAAAAATAAGAGTGTGTGGGATATTGTCTATGAAAACATTATACTCAAAACACCGGGAATCGGAAAATTAACAGAAGACCAATATATATACCGAGGAAAAGAGCTGCGTTTTGTTGTAGATATGAACCTGGTAGAATCTACTGACTTGCAATACTATATGGCAAGTGAGATCGCATCTATCTCTTTTTTCCGGGATGCTCAAAGCGTACCGGTTTATGTCCCGAATGCACCTTTCCTGAAAGGAGCCGAATGGCAGGTAGGCCCCAAACTGAAAGAGAGTAACACGATCACCGGAGGAGTAAGCTTTAAGGAAAAAATAGAAGAAGGGTGGAAAAACGATGCAAACGAGAATACCGGATGGAAGAATACAGACTTTCAGAAGCATACCGCCGAAATGGACAAATACAAAGGTGTCATTCTCATCGAATTGAAGAATGGAGGCTCCGCCCATTATTATCGCCCATCGCTGGGATTGGCTACCCTTTATCCGTTAGGTTACCAGAAGCCAGCAGAGTTTTATTCACCCCAATACGATGTACCCGATTCGCTACAAACCGACAAGACCGATTTTAGGACAACTATTTATTGGAATCCCCAAATACAAACCGATTCTACCGGACGTACCAAAGTATCTTTCTATACCACAGATATGAATCACGATATGGAATACGTACTGGAAGGGATTACTGAAAATGGAGTACCCTGCAGAGTTACAGGACGGATAAAGACTAAATAGGACTTGCATCCAAGTAGAGTGATATTACTTAATTCAAGGTTTCAAAAAATAGAATATCCGTATCAAACGTTTTTTTTCAAACCGAATTATTGTCGGAATAATACATATTTGCTATAAAATGAGTGCTTCGTTACTATAGAATCAGGATTTTCTACGCTAAATTTGCCATATCATCCTTATCAATATTGTTATCTTAAATTTTATGCACTCATGTACATACGAATGAAATTTATTATTGTTGTTGTTTTATGTTTATTCCCTTTTTTGCAATCTTCCGCCCAATTGCGCCAAAAACTTCTATTGGATCAAGAATGGGAGTTCCGTTCAGACAAAGACGGAAATAATTTAACTTGGGAAAAAGTAACAGTCCCGCATACCTGGAATGCAACAGATGGCCTGACTCCCGACTACTATCGGGGAACGGGCGAATACCGCTATCATCTGAACATATTGCCGGAGATGTTAAAACAACGTGCTTTCCTACGTTTTGAAGCAGTCAGCCAAGTAGCTGATGTCTTTGTGAACGGCATCCCGGTGGGGAACCATAAAGGTTCATTTAATGCTTTCTGTTTTGAGATAACTTCTTCATTAAAAAAGGGAGACAACCTTATAGAAGTAAAGGTTTCCAATCGTTTAGACAACGATATCGCTCCCCTATCCGGCGATTTTACTGTTTTTGGCGGTATCTACCGACCGGTATCTCTACTTGTACTGCCCAAGACTTGTGTCACTCCATTAGATTACGCTTCTTCGGGAGTCTATATACATCAAAACAAAGTAGATTCCAAGCAGGCAGAATTATCTGTCGTAACCAAAGTGAATAGCAGCAAGGCAGAAAAAGATTTATCTGTAAAAACCAGTGTGTTTAATGCGAAAGGACAACTTGTAGGCAACTGTATCACCCGGAAAGCATCCGGAAAAGACGAGACCGTTGAATTTGTTAACAAGCTGAACATAAAACAACCTGTTTTGTGGAACGGAAAAAAATCCCCTCATCTGTATCGTGTTTTTATAGAAGTAATGAAAGGAAATACCGTAGTAGACACTTTATCTCAGTACACTGGGTTAAGATACTACTCCGTCGATGCTCAAAAAGGTTTCTTCCTAAACGGTAATCCCTATAAAATAAAAGGTGTAAACAGACATCAAGACCGGGCCGGAAAAGGATGGGCAATAACAAACAAGGAGCATAATGAAGACATGGAATTGATCAAAGAGATAGGAGCCAACGGAATAAGACTGGCCCACTATCCACATTCTGACTTTTTCTATTCGCTATGCGACCGGGAAGGTATGCTGGTATGGGCAGAGATTCCTCTTATAGGCAAAGCATCTCCTACCCCTGCCTTCACCGAAAATATAAAACTGCAATTAACCGAGTTAATCCGGCAGAACTTTAATCATCCTTCTATCTTTTGCTGGAGCTTGTTCAATGAACTGTGCGAAGGAGATGTAAAAAAACTGATACAGGAATTGAATGAAGTAGCCCATAAAGAAGATCCGGGACGTCTGACAGTTGCTGCCGCCAACGTAGAAAACCGACCGGAAAATGTAATTACAGATATCATGGCGTACAATACTTACCCGGGATGGTATTGGGCACAACCTTCCACTATGAAATCGTCCGTAGCACACTGGAACCGTCTGGTGGGAAACAAAGGTATCTGTGTCAGTGAATATGGTGCAGGAGCCAATATCTGGCATCACCAACAAGACGTTCAATCAGCCCCCAAAACAGATGGAATCTTTCATCCGGAAGAGTGGCAGGCCATTGTTCACGAGCAGAATTACCGGGGAATAAGTAGCAGCGATTTCGTATAGGGATCTTTTGTATGGAATATGTTCGACTTTGCAAGTGCCTCCAGAAACGAAGGAGATATACTGGGACTAAATGATAAAGGGCTGGTTACTTATGACAGAAAAGTCAAAAAAGATGCTTTCTACTTTTATCAATCGGCATGGTCCGAGTCACCGGTTCTACATATCACCAGCAAAAGAGATATTGCCAGAAGAGAACCCGCCACCGATATCAAAATTTATTCTAACTGTGATCACATTCACCTAAAAGTGAACGGACAAGACTGTGGACATCCTGACAGAGAGGATAATATCCTTATCTGGAAAAACGTATCACTCAAAAAAGGAGAAAACCGGATCGAAGCATCCGGAAAGAAAGGTACTGTCGATCTGACAGACCAGTGTAAATGGGTTCTTTTAGATAAGAAAAAGTAAACATAGCCCGCTATCTTATTAATGTATAACACCCCAAATAAACACCATGAAGAAAATACTTTTTTTGTTTCTATGTTTCTATACAAGTCTCACCTATTCTCAACCCCCAAAAGAGGTTGTGGACTATGTAAATCCTTTCATCGGCACTGCCCTCAAAGGTGAAGGAGGCACAGTACCCTACGTCGGTACGCCTTTTGCCATGACCAGTTTTCTCCCGCAGACGAGAGAGAACAAGATGGGAGGTATGGCATACGTCTATGATGATGAACACATTATGGGATTTTTAGGTTCCCATCAACCCACCATCTGGATGGGAGATTACGGTTATGTATCGGTTATGCCCCAAGTAGGAGAAACGGTGAAAGTTCTTCCGGAAGACAGAAAGATGAGTTTCAATCACAAAGATGAAAAAGCCTCTCCCCATTATTATTCCGTCACTCTAACCGATAAACAGAAGAACCGCATTTTTACAGAATTGACAGCATCCAGCCGGTGCGCAATGCTCAACTTCCGTTTCCCCAAGAATCAGAAACCCCGGTTAATCATCCAAGGCATTAATCTAAACCCTGCCCTGAACGATTGGTGCAATCATCTGAGCCATCGCCTGAACACCATAAAAGGCTGGGTGAAAATAGATACGGAAAACAACGAGATTATCGGTTACAATCCGGACAGGCAATCGGCACAAATAGGACCGGACCTCCCCAATTTTAAAGGATACTTCATCATCCGCTTCAACCGGGATATAAAAGATTTCGGTTGCTGGAACGATTCCACCCTTTATCCGGGAGAGAAAGAGTTATACGGCACCCGGATGGGAGCCTATATAGACTTCGACAAAAGCTCCCCGCAAATACAAGTGCAGATCGCAACCTCTTTCATAAGCATCGAACAGGCACGTATGAATCTGGAACATGAGGTTCCCGAATGGGACTTCAAACAATTATGCAATAATACCAAAAAGGCATGGAACGACAAGCTCTCCAAATTCCACATCAAAGGAAACAATAAAGATGATGCACCGATATTTTACACAGCACTTTATCATTGTTATCTGTTTCCCCGTGAGTTCTCGGAATACGGAAAATATTACAGCGCCTTTGATGATAAAATCCACGATGGATTCTCGTACAATGACTACTCCCTTTGGGATACATTCCGTGCATTCCATCCCTTAATGACCCTTATAGAGCCCGACTTGACCAGCGACTGGATTACTGCATTGCTACAAATGTATAAGGAGGGCGGCTGGCTGCCTATGTGGCCCAATCCCAGCTATACCAATATTATGATAGGTACTCATGCAGATGCCGTGATAGCCGATGCCTACATGAAAGGGATTCGCAACTACGATATCGGTCTGGCCTATGAAGCCCTACGCAAAAACGCAATGGTCCCTCCTGATTGCGACACACAAAGAAGATACGGAGACCGTGACTATTGGACCTCTTTTGAAGGACGTGCAGGAGCCAGCTATTACCACTCCCTCGGATATGTAGCCGATGACAAGACAGCAGAGTCCGTTTCCAGAACTTTAGAATATGCATACGATGACTGGTGCGTGGCACAAATGGCAAAAGACTTAGGAAAAACCGAAGACTACAACCGCCTGATGCAGTTCAGCCAGAATTACAGAAATCAATACAATGCCGAAAAAGGATTCTTCCTGCCACGTAATTACGACGGAAGCTGGATAGATTTGGACGATCACTCACGGCACGGATTAACAGAGGGTTCCAAGTGGACCTATCTATTCTGTGTTCTTCAAGATATCCCCGGCATGATCGACATGATGGGAGGAGAAAAGGCATTCTCCGCCAAACTGGACCGTAACTTCGAAGAAGACCACTACCGGCACGACAACGAACCGGGACATCATTACATCTACCTGTACAACTACTGCAACGAACCGTGGAAAACACAGGAACTGGCTCGTAAACACGTGAGAATAAACTATAAGAATTCTCCCGACGGCGTAAATGGTAATGACGATTGCGGTCAAATGTCCGCCTGGTATCTTTTCTCGGCAATGGGATTCTATCCGGTAACTCCCGGAAGTAATGAATTTGCCATAGGAGCTCCCCAATTACCGGAAATCAAAATCCAATTGAAAGATCACGAATTAACGATAAAAGCAGACAACCTTTCAGAAGAAAACCAATATGTACAATCCGTATTTCTGGATGGGAAAAAACTTCTAAAGCCTTTTATCAACTATTTCGACTTGATCGGCGCTAAAGAACTACGCTTCATTATGGGAAACAAACAAACCGTCTACAAATAAACCAAATTACAACACGACTTTACTATTATTTATCAAAGTATAAGAGGGTACTTCACAAACAAAAAAGTACCCTCTTATCTGTTTGTGAAAAAACTGATATATTGTCCAATACTGATAATCAGAGAATTTTACAACTAACTTGACGATTCATCTTGAACTTCTCTTACCAGAACACCTGCTCTCCATCTACATACGTAAAAATTCGTTCTTCTTTTCCTCTCGTTAGGTTTCTTAAAAAATACAGTCCGCCAGAAGGCACTTCGGTATATTCCAACTTTATAGTAGTAGCAATTTGTTTTCCTAAAGAGGCCCAATGATGGTCTGTCCAATAGAACAATTCATATTCATCTCCAATACCGATTGTATTACCGTCGCCTCTCGGTGTATAAATAATTTTTTCTATATCCACCGGATGTCCAAAATCCATACCTACCCAACCACCGGCAGGAAGTGCCGAATCGAAAAAAGTAAGTAAATCTCCATCGAAAGCTGCCTCCTTATACGTATTCGGATCATTATTCCACGAGCGTGGAAGACCTATCACCTTACCTTGATTCCTCAGATGAGAGTCCCGTTCTACAAAGGTTATTTCAGCAACATTACAATGCGACCATTCCGGCTGAAACAATCGCCAATACCTATATTTATTACCTAAGGGGGGGATATTGATCTCTTCTCCTCTCGTACCCCATTTGTCTATTCTATATATAGATACAGAATCTTCAAAAGTAGGTTTATTTGCCGCTTGAAATTTGGCTCCCAGTATTCGATATGCTATATCCTGAACATGTTTAAACAATGGATACTTTCTGTAAAGAGTCATTGATTGCAATACCTTTTTATTGGGGATAATTGTTGTTACTTTGCCTTTAGAAGTTAGAATAAAAGGATTCCCCACTGGTTGTATTCCATACTCCGTATAACTAACCGGAAGATATAAAACATTCTTTCCCAATTTCTTGAATTGTGCAATATGGTTCTTGACTTTCGCAAATGCGATAGGAATCCAAGAAGGATTGTTAAAAACGGCCAAATAAACATATTTACTGTGTTCGCTGTCTATTTTGATATCCACATCACAAGTTGCCATATATTCAGCTGTCACATCCTTTATGAAAGGAGTTCGAAAAGTTTCAGGGACATATCTTTCACTTCCCAGCAAATCCTGCATTTCGGCATTCCTTGCATAGGTTCTCCTATAAACTTTTGCCATTTTCTCACCTAATTTGTGCGGTTCTCCCGGATTACTCTCCGCTCCGCTAAATGGGATGTTCTTTCCATTATTAGCTAATAAAACATTCCAAGAATGCCCCAAGTCAAGAAAAGGCCACTGAGGAGTAAAATCCATCATAACAGGAATACCGTTACTCCGCATAACCGAAGTTGCCATTTCAACATAATCTTCACAAACACCAAAAGGCAGTTTCGTTTTCGTCCTTAAACGATGAATCGGATACATATTATAATCAAGCAGATAAGGATGGACATCTTCCCTCAATTGATTATTCACACGATGAGTGGCCCAAACAGCCGACCCTCTATATGCCTCGCAGTACTGTAACTCATCAAGGCCCTTACTATACTTAATCCCCGCAGAATCTCTCCAACTATCAAAAGGCTGTAATTCCACTGCCTTATAAGGAAGCAGATATTCGCAGAAATCCTGAAAAGAGACATGAGTGGCCCATTCTCCCTCTTTCCATTGACTAAAAGCTTTTTCAATGTTTGCAATCAGAAAATCAGATCTGATAATCTCCACATCCGGAATGGTATAATAGTTCATAGCAAAATGCTGGGATACCTTCTCCAAAGTATCCCGTATCTCCTCCCTTGAACATTGCACATACTTTAATACAGAATCTACAGCATCATAATATTTCTCAACGCTATCCACCTCTCTATAAGAGTAATGTCCGGGCATATTCTTTATTAAAAACTTCGCAGCTTCCAGTTTCAATGAATCCTTTTCATAAAAGGCCAATGCCTTCTCCAGTTCTCCCCGATTTTCTTTTGCCAAAATTAATGCTTCTTCTAATTGAGAATCATATCTTTGACAACTCGAAAAACAAGATAAAAAACAAGAAAAACATAAGATAATACATTGTTTCATAAATGTGCCTTTCATTAAATTCAATACAATAGAATTTACTTTTCAGATTGACTCCGAGTTCCAGCATTAGGAAGTAATCTAAACACTAAATACCCAACAACTATAGCAACCAGAATACCTACAAAAATACGAAACGAACCTAATGTTTCTGTAAAATAACGAATTCTTATATATAAATCAATAATCGAACTACCAATAAGTATCGTAACAAATAACTGCCAAAGTTTTACCCTTCCACACAACCTGCCTATTACAACAGTTGTAAATGCTTGAAAAATCACACAAGTGATGATTGCAGCACTTTCGGTTTGTATCATCAACAAAGGACTAGTAACTATAAATAGCAATACAGATGCAATAAAAACGCCAATAAGAATCTTCACACTATTCCCATGCATAACTCATATAATTAGAAGTCAAACAGTTCAAATTCGCAACTAAACGTCTATACCCAACCAAGCACATTTCAAGAAACCTCACCTTAACATATCCACTAAACAAACTATCATCATTAAAATAGTAATAATGATAGGAAAATAATCTACGGACTGTTCTTTCTTATTTCCTTTTATTATAAGCACTTTTCTTATTTCAATAAAAAACAGAGTTCCCCATGTCGAAAAATACATAACATTATTCAATAGATACTCTTTTCCCCCTATAGGATATACTCTATTTATTAATGAAAATAGTATAGATAAAAAACAGACA